>NZ_JBNQFT010000023.1:0-89953 GCF_050321925.1 Rhodococcus sp. IEGM1339 | reverse complement strand
CAGTCCTTCGAAGCCTCGACCGAAGCAAGAACTCATCAGCTACACCCCACCGCTCTGGGCATCCAGGGCACTGACCCCAGACACCTACAAACTTAGGGACGAACACATGAACGCAACCCGCACGGTCGTCACCACCGAAGTCGGCATCGTCGGCGGCGGCCCGGCAGGTCTCATGCTCTCCCATCTCCTCGCGAAGGCGGGGATCGACAACATCGTCGTCGAGAAGCGTGATCACGAGACCATCCGGACCACCCACCGTGCGGGGATCCTCGAGCACGGCTCGGTGTCGCTGCTCACCGAGAGCGGAGTCGACACCCGTGTCCTGAACGAAGGGCACCGCCACGACGGCATCGATCTGCGCTTCGGAGGTGAGAGCCACCGCATCGATTTCCGGGACCTCGTGGGTGAGTCGGTGTGGTTGTATCCGCAGAACGAGGTCTTCGTCGATCTGGCCGCCTCGCGCGAACGCGACGGTGGCGATGTGCGCTACAGCGTCTGCGACACAGAGGTTCTCGACATCACCACCGACACACCGAAGATCCGGTTCGCCGAATCCGACGGCAGGCCGGTCGAGATCCGGTGCCGCATCCTCGTCGGAGCCGACGGATCACAGAGCATCTGCCGCAAGGCGATTCCCGGCGACGTCCGCACCGACCACTTCATCGAGTACCCCTTCGCATGGTTCGGGATCCTTACCGAGGCTCCACCGAGTGCACCCGAATTGATCTATGCGCGTTCTGATCACGGATTCGCCCTCATCAGTCAACGCAACGAGTCGGTGCAGCGGATGTACTTCCAGTGCGATCCGTCCGAGGACGCGTCGACGTGGAGCGAGGACCGGATCTGGGACGAGCTTCAGAGGCGTGTCGACGGCCCCGACGGTTTCGAACTGAAGCGCGGCCCCATCTTCGAACAGATGGTCCTGCCGTTCCGCTCGTACGTGTGCGAACCGATGCGGCACGGAAACCTCTTCCTGGCAGGCGATGCCGGCCATACCGTTCCGCCGACCGGTGCCAAGGGACTCAACCTCGCCCTGGCCGACGTCCGGGTGCTCTTCCGCGCGCTCGACTCGTTCTTCTCCACCGGCTCGTCCGACCTGCTCGACGCCTACAGCGACACGGCGCTGCAGCGCGTGTGGAAGGCGCAGAACTTCTCGTACTGGATGACCTCGATGCTTCACACCCGTGAGGACGCAACGCCGTTCGAGAACAAACGGGCGCTGGGCGAACTCGCCGCGGTCGTCGGCTCCCGGTACGGACAGCAGTATCTCGCGGAGGCGTACACGGGCCGGCCCGACCGCTGATCGTCAGGGCGTGCGAGCCAGGAGTTCGTCGAGCCGATCGAGAACCCGCCTGTTGAGGAGGGTGCGGTTGCCCATCTCGCAATGCCCACCCGCACCCTCGGCGTCGATGAACGGGATGAGGGTCACCTTGTCGCCCAATCGATCGACGAACGTTCCTGCACCGCGCGCGAGGGCATCGCTCTCGGCGGCGGTCACCACGACCGGGCACGAGATACGCTCCCCGACCTCGTCGAACGTGTACGCGTTCATCTCCGCGAACAGTTCCCGGATGTCCGAGACTCCGTTGACCCAGAATCCGCGGGCGATGATCTTCAGGCGCAGTGACGGATCCGACTGCACCGCAGCCATGATCGTGTCGGCGTCCTGTGCGCTCATCGAGAGAGGATCGTCGAGGACCTCGGGAGAAAGGCCGAATGCTGCCCCGAGGGCCCGGGTGCCGGCCGCGACACTCCACTGACCGGGATCGGCGACCACCGCGGCCAGACGATGCTCACCGGATGCTGCGCGCGGCGCGAGATACCCACCGAGACTCCATCCGCTCAGGACGATGCGTTCGGGGTCGACGATGGGGGAGGCCGTCGCATGATCGATCACCGCGCGCACGACCACTTCCCAGTCCGGACGTATCGGCATCTTCTGCTTGTAGAGCATCTCGCCCTGGCCCGGTCCGTCGAACAGGAGACAGTGATAGCCGCGTCGCAGCGCTGCCACGGCCGATGCGAAGTACATGTCGGTGATCGTGGCGTCGTATCCGTTGGTGAAGACGATGAGCGGCCGCACGCTGTTCTCGTGGCCGGGTGCGGGAATCAGGTAGCCCGGAAGCGTGGTGTCCTCGAACGGAATCCTGGCAACCTTGACGGGTGTGTCCCCGATCGCCAGCCCGGCCTCGAAGGCCGCGACCTGCTTGTCGAAGGCGGCGATCAGACGTGGGTCGACGGGAGATCCGTACAGCGGGTGGTACGCGGTCGCGTAGTAGGCGTTCGCCCGCAGGAACAGCTCGCGTGCCGAGTCGTCGTGCCCGGCGGTCGCGCAGGACTCCGCTTCGGCGACGAGACGGTCCCCGGTCTCGACCCACGCCCGATAGAAGTCCCCGTCGTCACCGTCGCCCACCTGCCGGGCCACTGCGGCGATCTCGCCGAAGTCGGCGCCGCCGTAGGGGATGTAGGCCAGCGGCCAGGTTCCGAACTCGTCGTGCAGATGATCGTGGAACAGCAGACCCATGTCGGTGCTCCTTCGAGCCGAGGTTCGCGAATCGGGGTTCTCCCTGCACGATGACGTCACCGCTACCGGAATCAGCGGCTTTCACCCTCGGTTTCGTCTAACAGGAGCTTCGGCTTCGCTCTCCTATACGGCTACGAGCCCATCCGGTGCCTTCTTCGCCAGGCGTCCGGCGAGGGCCGCGCACACCAGGAGCTGCATCTGGTGGAACAGCATGAGCGGCAGCACGATCAGGCCGATGGGCTGGCCGGGGAACAGCACGATCGCCATGGGCAGACCGGTGGCGAGGGACTTCGTGGAGCCGCAGAAGAGGATCGCGACACGGTCCTGATATTCGAAACCGAGTCCGCGCGACGAGTACCAGGTGAGCGCGAGCACGATCGCGAGCAGCACCGCGCACACACCGACGAGGGCGAGCAGGCGGCCGACCGAGATCATCGACCAGATACCCTCGTTCATGCCGCGGCTGAACGCCACGTACACGACCAGCATGATCGATCCGCGGTCGACGAGTTTGAGCGGCTTGCCGTGGGCCTTCACCCAGCCGCCGATCCAGCGCCGCAGGAGCTGACCTGCGACGAACGGCACGAGCAACATCAGCACGATGTCGAGCACGGCCGACCCGCTGAAGGTGACGCCCTGGGTGGACATCGTCAGCGCGACCAGCAGTGGAGTCGCGAAGATTCCGATGAGACTCGAGGCGCTGGCCGAGACGATCGAGCCGGGGATGTTGCCGCGCGCCACCGAGACGAGCGCGATGGCGGACTGCACCGTGGACGGCAGCAGGCACAGGTACAGGACGCCGAGATAGAGCGGGTCGCTCAGGATCGACGGCACGAGCACCTTGGCGGCCAGGCCGAGCAGCGGGAAGACGACGAAGGTCGTGGCGAGGATCGTCAGGTGCAGACGCCAGTGCTCGAGACCCTCGATGGTCTCCTGCGTGGACAAGCGCGCGCCGTACAGGAAGAACAGCAGCCCGATGGCGATCTTGGCGGCCCAGTTCACGCCGTCGAGTACGACCCCGTCGGCGGGCAGCAGAGCAGCGACGGCGACGGTGGCGAGGATGGCGAGCAGGAACGGGTCGAGCCGTCCGAGCACGGGGATCTTGGAGAGCACGAATCGACGGTACGGCAGCCGGATGTCATTACAGAAGACGGTCGCCACGTTTTCTGTAATCGCGATTCGTGATGAAATGGGGTGGTGTTCGATCCGGTGCACCTACGGAGCTTCCTGGCCGTCGAGCGGGAGCGCGGCTTCACCGCGGCCGCCCAGCGGCTCGGCCTGCGGCAGTCGACGGTCAGTCAGCACGTCGCGCGACTCGAGAAGGAGATCGGGCGCCGCCTGTTCGTACGCGACACGCACAACGTCGAGCTCACGGCGGACGGCGCCGACATGGTCGCCTTCGCCCGCGAGATCCTCGATCGCCACGATGCCGCCCGCAGGCACTTCTCGGAGTCGCCGCTCAGCGGCCGGCTGCGTTTCGGGGTCTCCGAGGACCTGGTGCTCTACGAGCTGCCGTCGATCCTCGCCGAGTTCCGGCGTAGTCATCCCCGCATCGATCTCGAACTCACGGTGGATCTGAGCGAGGATCTGCAGCGCCGTCTCGACGACAACGAGCTCGATCTGGTCTTCGGCAAGCGTCGACCGGGCAGCCGCCACGGTGAAATGATCTTCAGCGAGCGTCTCGTCTTCCTGTCCGCCCCCGATTACGTCCTCGATCCGGACGAGCCGACACCGCTGGTGTCCTATCCGTCGCCGGCCCTGACCCGCGACATCGCGCTCGAGGTCCTCCAGCGCAGTGGGCGCGGTGTCCGCGTTGCGTGCACGACCGACAGTCTCAACGGTCTGCGCGCTGCAGCGCTCGCGGGACTGGGCGTGGTGCTGCACGCCGAGCGGCTTCCACCACCCGGTCTCGTCCCGGTGCGCGATCCCCAACGATTGCTTCCCGGTGCGGGTGAGATCGAGTTCGTGCTCATGGCGCGTCGTTCCGTACTCAGCGGCCCGGAGGCGGCACTGCGGGCGGCCATCCTCGCGAATGCGGATCGTGTGCGCGTGTGACGGTGTCGCGGACGGGTATTCCTGTGCCACGCCCGCTGGGGGCGGCAATGTTCACGCCGCAGGAGGAACCGTGTCCACAGACGCGATCGTGTTGCTGAAGGAAGACCACAAGGAGATCAAGAAACTCTTCCGCGACTTCCGGAAGGCCGAGGGGGAGAAGGAGAAGGGCAAGATCGTCGACAAGATCATCGAAGCCCTCACCGTGCACACCTATCTCGAGAACGAGTGCATGTACCCCGAGGTGCGTTCCCTGCTCCCCGATCTCGAGGACGACATTCTCGAATCGTACGAGGAGCACCACGTCGCCGACGTGCTCGTCATCGAACTGGCCGGGATGAAGCCCGACGCAGAGCGTTTCGACGCGAAGACGACGGTCCTCATCGAGAACGTCGAGCATCACATCGACGAGGAGGAGGGCGAGTGGTTCCCCAAGGTGCGCGAGGCGCTCGGCCGTAAGCAGTTGCAGGACATCGGTGCCCGCATGCTCGAGATGAAGGAGGGCGCCCCGCGGTCACCGGCGCAGCCGTCCGCGCTGAAGAAGACGATCGACGCGGTGATCAGCTGACGGTGTGCTGCGGCCGGGCGAGGAAGGCGCCTCGTCCGGCCCGGCTCGCCCGGTAGGCGTCGCGCCGCGTCTCGACGAGCCATCCCGGCCACGGATCGACGAATCCGGGGCAGTGGACGGTCGGATCGAATGACGGCTGCTCCGAATCCTTCTCGGGCAGGTGGCGAGTCAGCGTCAGACGTCCCGCCGCTTCCAGAGGCCCGCGGGCGGAACCCACCAGGAGAGAGAACTCGAGCGGTATCTCGAGTGCCTGCACGGAGGTCGTCGGGGACGGTTGTCGTCCGCGCGGAACGGCGGTGATCCACCGCGGCGCGGGGTCGCTGTCGGTCCGATAGGCCATGAGCGTGCTGTAGCGGGCACTCGACCACGAACGGGCCGGCAGCAGCGCCACCCGGGTCGGCAGATGAGCCGATGCGAGCAGGACGTCCCACGGGCCGGTCTTCGTGGCGAAGCGCACCGCGAGACCGAGCACGTCCGGCATGCCGTCCGGTGTGCCGATGGCCCGCGACACCCGGGCGACGACAGGAGTGGGGCGGGGAATCTGCCGCGGCCACCAGGACGACTCGAGTTCGGCAACCCCTTCGAAGGTCGCACCGCGCGGGTGGAACACGCGCGCTCCGCGCAGCGCGGATCCCACTCGGAACGGCACGGACAGCGCCGACGACAGAGCAGTCATGGGGATGGCATACCCGCGATCCGCCGGTTCAATCGCCTTCGTCACTCCTCACCCCGGCAGCGTCCGATTCGGTCACGATGAATACATGCGTTCACCGTTGCCGGATTATCTGACCGAAGTGCTCCGAGGATGCGCCGACAGTTCGGGCGCCCTCGCCGACTACATCCCGGAACTGGCGAGGGCCGACCCGGACCGGTTCGCCCTCACCCTCGTGACCGCCGAAGGTGCGGTGTACTCCGTGGGCGACGACCACACCGAGTTCACGATCCAGTCGATCTCGAAGCCCTTCGTCTACGGTCTTGCGCTGCAACAGAGAGGCTTCGACGCCGTGCTCGACGTGATCGATGTCGAACCCTCCGGGGAGGCGTTCAACGAGGTCTCGCTCGAACGCAACACGGGCCGTCCGCTCAACCCGATGATCAATGCCGGTGCGCTCGCCGCACACGCCCTGGTGCTCGACGGACGGCAACCCGAGGACTCGGTGGAGGACATCCGTTCTCTGCTGTCGTCCCTGGCCGGTCGCGAGCTGACGATCGACGAGAAGGTCGCGTCGTCGGAGCTCGAGAACTCCTACCGCAATGTCGCCATCGCCAATCTCCTTCGGGGGTACGAGGTTTTCGAGGACGATCCGGACGAGATCGTCGAGGGGTACATCCGGCAGTGTTCGGTGACTGTGACGACCAAGGATCTCGCGATGATGGCCGCGACGCTCGCGGCGGGCGGTGTGCAACCCGTGACGTGCGAGGAGATCTTCTCGCGGGACGTGGTGCGTCAGGTGCTGTCGGTGATGGCGACCTGTGGGATGTACGACGCGGCGGGGGACTGGCTCTCCACCGTCGGTATCCCCGCCAAGAGCGGCGTGTCCGGAGGAATCATAGGAATCCTACCGGGACAGTTGGGTATTGCCGCATACTCGCCGCGCCTCGACGACCACGGCACCAGCGTCCAGGGGGTCGCCGCCTTCGGTCGTCTCTCCCGCGACATGAACTTGCATCTGATGGACGCGCCGATGGTCGCACACTCGGTGTTACGCAGAAGGCATGTCATCGGCGAGGGTGACGAGTCTCTCACCCTCCTCGAGTTGCAGGGCGACCTCCAGTTCACCAGTTCCGAGGGTCTCGTGACGGCCGTGGTCGACGAGCCTGTGGAGACGAAACGCCTGGTCTTCGACCTGTCCCTCGTCCGTACCATCCTGCCGGTCGGCCGAAGGATGTTGCTGGAGATGATCGGTCGGCTCCACCGGGACGGCGTGGAGGTCGTCGTGATCGACCCCGAAGGGCATCTGCCCGAACCCGACACCGGCTACGGCTTCCGACCGCAGGTTCACACCTCGTGGGAGGACCTGGAGGCGCAGGGGTGAAAGGGCATTCGGCACGAAAGTGACGTGAGGGACGGCTGTGAAGTTTTCCGGAACCACGGGTGGCGTCCACACCGAGCACTGGGCTACGGTGTCGTGCGGTGTGCCCGAGGTTGGTCGGCGAAAGACGCTCGTACCCCACGAAAGAAGATCCATTCATGCCGTTCCGTGAATCCCTCGTCGTCCCCGGAATCGTCCGGGTAGGAGGATGATGGCGTTGCTGACACGTTCGCCCTACCGTTGCCCCGGAGACGGCAGCGTGATCCACCACGCGTGCGCAGGACTGCTGACCTACTGGGAGCGTCCCGTCGAGGAGCACGTCGCCCGCACCTCGCTGGGTGACACCTACGTGCTCACCACGGGTCCTGCGACCGCACCGCCGATCGTGGTGCTCGCGGGTGGCGATCTCCCGGCGACGGGGCTGCGTCTGCTCGCCGAGCAGTTCGGCGAGCGCCACCGGGTGGTGCTCGTGGATGTCCCGGGCCTTCCCGGTGCGAGCGCGGGCAGCCGGCCCGACAGCCGGATCCACAGCGTCTACGGCCACTGGCTCGTCGAGGTGCTCGATGCACTCGGCGTCGAGCGGATTCCCGTGATCGGTCTCGGCTGGTCGGCCTCCGTGGCCGCTGCGGTGGAGGATCTTGACCGGATCGAGAAGCTGGTGATCGCGGCGCCGCTGGGTCTCGTCCCGCGCGTCCGGTGGAACCGCGCCCTCATCCCCGGCCTGCAGTGGCGCAACGAGCCCAACTTCGAGAACACCGAGCGGTACCTTCGAGCACTCGCGGGATGCGACTACCGGCCCGACGAACAGACCCTACGGTGGTCCTGCCGCGTCGGTGCGTATTGCACGTCGCTGACGAACATGCCCCGCATCGATCGGGCCGTGCTGCGCCGCTGGCGCGGGCGTCCGGTCGAGGTCGTCGTGGGAAGCAAGGACCCCCTCGTACAGGTGGACGCGCTGAACAAGCTGGCCGACGACATGGGTGCTCATTTCGTGGCGCTTCCCGAGGTGGGTCATCTCCTCGCGGTCGAGGCGCCGGCCGCTCTGGCGGCGACGGCCGCAGCCGCAGCGGTAACGGAGAACTGAGAACCGGGACTCGGAAGAATCCGGTCCGGGAGAGTGTGGGTCGAAAGTGGCGGTGCCGGGCTGCCCCCGACGGGCGTAGCTGTCAGTCCGGCATCGCCACTTCCGGTCACCCTCCCAGTGGAGCCCGAAGGCTCGAGTACCCACACCAGGGCTGCGATAATCCCCGAATTATTACGTTTTGGTCACGGGGACGCCTACGACCGTACCACCTGGATGCTGTGTCGTTGCAGATGTGTGTATCGGCGCGTCACACATCCGCGATTACGGGGACGCGATCACATCACGCCACGGCTCTGTCGGATCACGCCACAGCGGGGCTCCAGTCGACCACCACCGACCGTGCTCCGATGTATTCCAGCAGGTCGCGGACCGGTCCGCCGAAGCGGAGCTGACGGGCGACCTCCAGTTCGTCGAGGTCGTCGTTCTCCGTGCCGACGAGGATCCCATCGATCATGCTGCGGGCCGCGGACACGACGAGCGTCTCTTCCTCGGCCACCCGGACCGGTACATCGTTCTCGCCCGCCACCGCGCCGACCGCCACGGCCACGTAGTCCCTGTCCTCGTCCGCGTCGTGATACGCGACCAGGCGGCCATGCAGCACGGACTCGGGCAGGATGCGGTCGAGCGTTACGCCCGAGGGAACGCGCTCGTCCTCGGGACGGATGCTCGGGCCGGCTGCGGCCGGTGTGGCCGGGGATGCCGTGGGCTGCGCGGCTGCGTACAGGGGCACGCGCCGAGACGTCCAGCCGAAGTAGGTTTCGCGTTGCGCATACATCGCACCTGCGCCTCCTCGATAGGACTTCGTCTCTACCTCCAGTGTGCTCCGGGCCACCGACACGTTTGTCGGTTCCGAAGGAGGGGTCGTAGGAGCTAGTCGCGCGAGGCCCGGACGCCGGGTGAGACGAGCAGTCGGCCGAGGACCGCGAAGAGCGCGAGGATCACCAGCGAGCAGATCCCGGCGAGGGCGGCACCGCCCACGACCAGGGCGTAGTCGCTGCGCGCGAGACCGTCCACGATGGGCCTTCCCACCCCGCCGAAGCTCACTGCCGCGGCGATCGTGGCGGTCGCGACGATCTGCACGGCGGCGGTGCGCAGGCCGACGAGGATCAGCGGCAAGGCCACCGGCAGCTGGGCCCGCAGCAGGATCTGGGACGAGGTCATCCCCATCCCGCGGGCGGCGTCGGTCAGCGCCGGGTCGATCCCGCGGATCCCTTCGTAGGAGTTCAACAGGATGGGTGGGATCGCGAGTGCCACCAGCGGCACCATCACCGGAACGAGCCCGATCCCGTACAGCACGACCAGCAACACGAGCAGGCCGTAGGTGGGGAGGGCGCGTGCGGCGTTCGCTGTGAGCGACACGAGCACACCGCCGCGGCCCGTGTGCCCGGTCCACAGGCCGAGCGGCAACGCGAGGAGCACGGAGATCACGAACGCGAGCAGGGTATAGCCGAAGTGCTGGGCCAGTCGCGTCGGGATCCCGGACGCGCCCGACCAGTTCGCGGAGTCGCCGAAGTATTCGGACAGATAGTTCAGCAGCGTCGTCATCGGCGCACCTTCGAGGTGCGGTGCATCCACGGCGTGGCGAGACGCTGGACGAGCACGAGCACCGCGTCGACGACCAGTGCCATCACGACGGTCGCGATGATGCCGATGATCGCCAGATCGAGTCGGTCGAGCTGCACCGAGGCGGTGAACAACGCGCCGAAGGCACCCATGCCGATCAGCGCTCCGACGCTCACCATGCTGATGTTCGCGACCGTCGCGACCCGCAGCCCCGCGATGACCGCGGGGATCGCCAGCGGCAGGTCGACGGTGAGCAACCGGCGCGGCGTCGAGAATCCCATCGCCACCGCCGACTGGCGGACACTGTCGGGCACAGCACGCAATCCGTCGACGACGTTCGGGACGAGGCCCGCCAGCGCGTAGACGGCCAGCGGAAGGATCACGGTGGTCCGGCTGATCCCGGTGAACGCGATGAGCAGGACGAAGAAGGCAAGCGACGGAATCGAATACAGGACACTGCAGACCGCGAGCACCGGGGCGTACACCCGCGGCCACCGCACGCACGCGAGGCCCAGCGGCAGAGCGAGGACGAGGCCGAGCAGCGACGCGCCGAGGGCCATGACGAGATGATCGCCGAGCAGTTCCCAGAACGTCCCGAGATAGCCGGGAATCCGCAGGCTCACCGCAACTTCCGCATCGCGAGCG
The DNA here is from genome assembly GCF_050321925.1 of Rhodococcus sp. IEGM1339. Taxonomy (NCBI): domain Bacteria; kingdom Bacillati; phylum Actinomycetota; class Actinomycetes; order Mycobacteriales; family Nocardiaceae; genus Rhodococcus; species Rhodococcus sp. IEGM1339. The sequence continues at coordinate 79,484 of NZ_JBNQFT010000023.1, read as the reverse complement.
GAGACGGGGTGCCGGCCTCCCTGTGGTTGTGCGCCGCGCGGACCGCCGCGGTCACCTCTTCGCCACTGATCACCCCGAGCGCACGTCCGTCGTCGTCCACCGCCACGGCATGGCCCGATGGTGAGAGCACGGCCGCGTCGAGCACGACGCGCAGCGGATCCCGCCCGGGAACGAACGGCTTTCCGGCCGGCAGGAATTCAGCATCGGCACTGCCGTCTCGCCACCCCGTCGGGCGTCCGTCGTCGTCGACGACGAGAAGCCAGCCGTCGCCGACGGCGAGTTCGGCGGCATCGCGGGTGACGATCGGATCGGTGCGCAACGGCAGGTCGGCGGACGAGAAGAACGACATGAGTCGCACACCGCGGTCGACGCCGAGGAATCCGGCGACGAAATCGTCGGCGGGGGAGGTGAGAAGCTCCTCCGGAGTCGCGTACTGGGCGAGCACCCCGCCCGGCCGCAGGACGGCCACGCGGTCGCCGAGCTTGATCGCCTCGTCGATGTCGTGGGTGACGAGCACGATCGTCTTGGCCAGCACCGATTGCAGGCGCAGGAGTTCGTCCTGCAGATCCTTGCGGACCACGGGATCGACCGCGGAGAACGGCTCGTCCATCAACAGGATCGGAGGATCGGCCGCCAGCGCGCGTGCCACACCGACACGCTGCTGCTGCCCGCCGGACAGCTGAGCAGGATAGCGTTGCGCCAGTTCTTTTCCGAGGCCGACTCGGGTGAGCACGTCCATCGCGGTCGCGCGGGCCTCCTTACGGCTCGCGCCGAGCAACCGGGGCACGGTGGCGACGTTGTCGATCACTGTGCGATGGGGGAACAGCCCGGCGTGCTGGATGACGTATCCGATGCCGCGGCGCAGGATCCGGGGATCCTCGTCCCGGACGTCGCGGCCCCCGACGAGCACACGCCCGCTCGAGGGCTCGACCATCCGGTTGATCATGCGCAACGAGGTGGTCTTCCCACACCCCGACGGCCCGACGAACACCGTCAGGGTGCCCGTCGGGACTTCCAGCGAGAGTCCGTCGACGGCGACGGTCCCGTCGGGATAACGCTTCCCGACGTTGTCGAATGTGATCACGTGGCACCGACTTCCGTCAGTTCAGATCGTTCTGCTGCAGCCACTCCTCGGCGACGACGTCGATGTCGCGACCGTCGGTGACCACCTGTCCGACCAGGACGACGAGGGTGTCGGTGGTGAGCTTGTCGGACACGGCGTCGATCTTCGCGACGTGGTCGTCGTCGAGATCGGCGCGATGCACCAGCGGGGTGACGTTCTGGGCTCCGAAGACCGATTCCGGGTCCTCCAGCGCAACAAACGGTTCGGTGCTCAGCGACGGATCGGTGGTGAAGATGTTCGCGGCCTGCACGGTGCCGTCCGAGAGCGCGCGGATGGTGATGGGGCCACCGGTGTCGGTGGGGACGAATTCGCGGAACTCGACCCCGTACACCTCACGCAGACCCACGACACCTTGCTGACGCGTCTCGAACTCCGGCGGTCCGCCGAGGACGAGTTCGCCGGCGACCGGCGCGAGATCGGCGATGCTCACCAGGTTGTAGCGCTGCGCGGTCTCCTCGGTGACGACGAGGGCGTCCTTGTTCTCACCGGGGGCGGAGGCCAGAATCTCGAGCCCGTCCGGAAGGGCTTCGGACAGGGCCGCATTGACGTCCTCCGTCGTCGAGGCGGTGCTGTCGGGGTCGACCCGCGCGAGCAGTGCGCCGTTGTACTCCGGGACGAGCGTGATGGCACCCGAGGCGACCTGGTCGTAGTAGATCTCGCGGCTGCCGATGTTGAACTGGCGGGTGACCTCGGCCCCCGTGCTCTCGAGCGCCTGCGAGTAGATCTCCGCGAGCAGGACGTTCTCCGGGAAGTTCGCCGAACCGACGACGATCGCGCCTCCGTCCGCTGTGTCTCCGGCGAGGGGATCCTCGTCTCTGCCGCCGGAACAGGCGGCCAGGGCGAATACGGACACGGCGAGAAGCGCGGTGGTGCGTGCGAAGCGTTTCACGGGTTGCTCCCTCGGATGCGGCACGGTCGGTTTTCGACTCTATCCCGGCGGATACCCACTGTGCCGGATTTGTCACGAGTGGATCACCAGTCGTCGCCGGCACGCTCCGAGGTCGTGAGGGCGAGGATGCCGCTCTCGAGACGGTATCGGCTCATCGAGTCCAGCGCGGGGGTATAGGCGTGCACGGTCACCGCCGGGACGGGACCGTCGTTGACGACCTCGTGCACGTGTCGACCGTCGAATCGACGCACGGCACCCGCCGACAAACGGGTGCGGGAGAGCGTCACGCGTTGCCCGGGAAGATCTTCCGACCACGGCTGGGCGACGGTGTCCTCCCGGACCTGTCCCTGCGCGACGGCGAATGCACCGGCACTCCCACCGTGATCGTGGATCCCGGTGCGCTGCCCGGGAAGCCAGCTCAGCAACCACGCCTCGTAGTCGTCGGCGACGGCGAGCCGGGTGTACCAGCGTTCGGTCTCGTCGAAGCGGACGAGCGGCCGCCAGCGGGAGACGTCCGCGGCGATGTCACGGACGATCTCGGCGAGATCGACGCGCACGGAGGGGGACAGAAGAGCAGCAGCCATCGTGGTTCCTCGAAACGGGAGCCGGACGGGATCGTAGGGTCGTCCGGGCAGGGGAAGTGGGTCGGGCCGGGATCAACGACAGGCGCGACAACCACAGAAACCACCGGCGATGCGGACGTAGTCCACATGAAGCCTGCGATGCCGCAGGGTCGCCGAAAGACGCATGTCGCTCACTTCAGCGGCCGGATGCGGCACTGTCAAGATTTTCACTCGTGTGACGTTCGGAACAACCGGGCCGGATTGCGTCGCCGTACGGGCTCGTCGCGCGCGTCGCCGAACAGCAACGGTGCTGCGTACGGGCGGTCCGAACCGAGCACGACGCGGTCGGGGCCGAGTCCGGACGCCACGGCCTCGACGATCTCGGGACCGTACGACGAGGTGTCGACGAACACTCCGGCCGACGGGACCGTCGCCGGTCCGCCGCGCGCGGCCATCCGGTCGGCGTGCAGCGGCGCGAGCCCGGCGAGCATCGCGAACCCCACGCGCAGTCCGGGGAGGCGAGGGGCCCCGTACTCGTGCCAGGCGAACCACGCGGTGTGCATCTGCGCCACGTACGACACCATCGCCGGCCACCACGGCGGAGCCGACGGATCGGCCGCGGCGGGCCCGGGATGCACGAACAGGGGAGCACCGACGCGGTCGAGTTCGTCGAGGAGCGGGGCGCACCGCGCGTAGCCGTCGGCATCCGCCAACGCGGTGGCGGGAAGCTGGAGACCGACGCAGCCCGCCCCGAGCACCTCACGCAGCGCCGCGGGATCGGGATCGTCGACCGACGCTGCCGCCCACGCCCCGAACGGGTGCGGCAGTGCGAGCACTCCCTCGTGGTAGGCGTCGAGCAGGCCGGCCCCGTCGGCTGCGGGAAGCGTTTCGATCCCCAGCGGGCTCGACAACGACACCAGCGCCAAGTCGATGCCGTCCTGCGCCGCGAGCTCGGCCCGCCGGGCGATCGAGTGATCCTCCGGTCGCACCTCGTACGGGGGTTCGCCGCCGAGGTACAGCGTCCATCCGACAAGCCGCGGCGCACGGGTGCGTGCCCGTAACGCAGCGACGAGTGGTGCCGGCCAGACGTGCTGGTGGACGTCGACGCGGGGAACGGTCATGCCGTCAGGATGGCAGACCGCCCGCCCGCTGTCCGTTGTCCGCGTCGCCTACTGTCCCGCGCCGCGGGGAACCCATCGTTCGTGCAGCTGTCCGCGCCGGATACCCGGACTCGTCCCGGGCGTCGCGAGAGCGGGGGTGGGTGCCGAGTGACGGCTTCCGACCACCGGCTGCGATCCGGATGCCGGGTCGGCGTGGAACTGCTCGTCGTACTCCGATGGGGGATCGGGCAGGCGGCGCGGCCGATCGATCCGGTACGGATCGTCGTGGTTCCTGCCGGTTCCCTTGAGCAGGCTGGTCGGCAGGTAGATGCTCGCAGTGATGCCGGCATTGGTGGACGACTCGAAGGTCGGACGCAGACGCACCGTGATGTCGTGACGATCGGCGAGGCGCGCGACCACGAACAGACCCATTCGCCGTGCGGCGCCGGATCCGGCTTCGCCGTCCGAACCCAGCCGCATGTTGATGTCGGCGAGTTCATCTGCGGGAATACTGATTCCGCGGTCGGCGATCTCGAGGAGGAGGCCGCCGTCGACGGCGCGGGAGAACGCGAACGCCACGGTGCTCTCGGGCGGTGAGGCGCGCAGTGCGTTGTCGAGGAGCTCGGCGATCATGTGGACGACGTCGGTGACGGCGCTGCCGACCAGATTGCCGTCCGGCGCATTTCCGATGTTCACGCGCTGGTAGTTCTCGACCTGCGAGAGGGATGCGCGCAGGACGTCGACGAGCGGTGTGTCGGGGACGCGGCCGAGGCGCTGGCGGGTACCGGCGAGGACGAGCAGCGAGTCGCCCGTGCGCCGCATGCGGGCGGCGAGGTGGTCGAGCGCGAACAGGTTCTGCAGACGTGTCGGGTCGCGCTCTTCGTGTTCGAGCGAATCGATCAGCGCCAGTTGCTGTTCCACGAGCGTCTTGTTGCGGCGGGCGAGCGTTTCGAGCATCTCGTTGACCTGCCGGCGCAGCTGGGCCTGCTCGCCGGCCAGACGTAGGGCACCTTCGTTCATGCTGTCGACGGCGCGCGCCACCTCGCCGATCTCCTCGCGGGTGTAGACGCGGATCGGATCCAGTGTGACGGATTCGATCTCGGCGCCGTCCTTGATCGCAGCGAGTGCGGCGGGCAGATCCTGTTCGGCGGTGCGCAGGGTGTCGTCGCGCAGTCGGCGCAACGGCCGGACGAGCGACATCGCGATCACGATCGCCAGGGCGAGGGCGAGGGCGAGGATGATCGCGACACCGATGGCGTTCTTGAGGGCTTCGGTGCGTGCTTCGGCCGCGAGGTCGTCGAGGGCGGCCACGGCTCGGGTCGCGGAACCGGCGACCTCTTCCTGGTAGATCATGAGGCTCTCGAAGAGCGACCCGCGCAGAGCGGCGACGTTGCCCGCTTCGTTGTCGAGGTTGGCCGTGAGGCTGCGGCGATTCTCGAGCTGGGTCATCAGACCGTCGACCCGGGAGGAGTCGGCGGTCTCGTTCTCGACGAAGGTGTCACGGAGGACGGCCAGTCGCGCGGACTCGACACCGAGGGCGTTGTTCCACATGAGCAGGGCACCGTCGGTTCCGGCGCTCAGCGCGGAGTATGCGAGGACCTGGTCGAGCAGGGACCACTGGGTGTCCCACAGGTCGAGAAGTGTCGCGCTCTCGCGCTGGACGGTGGGGTCGTCCGTGGTGGTGGTGATGGCGCGGTAGGCAGCCTGGGCGCGGCTGACGAATCCTTCGGCGCGCTCGCTGGCCACGGTCGGCGCCAGGGTTCCCGACGACGCGCTGTCGAGCAGGCTCTCGCCCTCGGCGAGCATGCGGTTGATCATCGCCGCGATCTGCGGATCGAGATCCTTCGCGTCGATGTGGTCGCGCAGCGTCGCGGCGGATTCGCGGGCGACCTGGGCGCCGTTGTCGACGGGCAGTGACAGGATCGTCGCTGCCGCGGCGCCGGTGACACTGGTGGCGTAGTCGGCGAGGGTCGGCAGGATGGAGACGTTCTCGGCGGCGGCGCTGTAGGCGTCGTTCTCCTGGTAGAGGTCGTAGACGCGGAGCGAGCCGTACAGGGTCGCTGCGACGATGGGGACGGCGACGACCGCGGTCATCCTGCGCCACAGACGCCAGTTGTCCGGCGTGTACTGCCGGAATTTCCTCATGACACTCACAACGTTTCGCCCCCCGAGACTCTCTACCTGCCTGAGTCGGCGGCCGGCCGAAACTGGACTTCGGCAAGTAAAGAACTTCGCCTTGGAAATTCGGGCCAGGGCGAATCACGGTTCGCTGCCGTCAGGACGTGGGTCAGAGTAGGTAGTACTTCGCTGCGCTCACAAGATCGCCGTCCAAGTCCGATAGCTGGTATTCGATCTTGTGTATACATCACGGTCGTGCGCTACGATGCCGCCGGAATTTCCCGTTCCGCCGGGTTTCGATGTCAGGGGGGCGCATGGATCTGCGACGGGTCGATCTCAACCTGCTCGTCGTCCTCGAAGTCCTGCTCTCCGAACGCAATGTCACGCGCGCGGCGCGGCGACTAAACATGTCGCAACCGGCGACGAGTACGGCTCTCGCCCGGTTGCGCAAGCAATTCGACGATCCGCTTCTCGTGAAGAGCGGCCGCACACTGCGTCCCACCGTGCGCGCCCAGGCGATCGTCGAACCGCTCCGCGAGGTGCTGCGGACCCTCGAGTGCTCGGTACTGGCTGCGCCCGGCTTCGATCCCGCGACGGATTCACGCACCTTCACCATCATGACCGGCGACTACGCCGCGATCACCCTCCTGCGTCTGCTGGTCCGGGGGAGCACCCCGGCCGGCATCCGTTTCGATCTGCTGCCGTTCAACGGTGCCGGTCTCGATGCCTTCCGCCGGTTCGAGATCGATCTCGCGGTGCTACCGGAACACGTGCTCGAATCCCCGGAGTTCGAGAGCTGCCGGAGGCAGGTCGTGCTGACCGACAGACTCGTCGGGGCGGTCTGGTCCGGGCACCCGTACACCGGCACCAAGCTCACCCGCGAAGTGCTCGGCCGCTACCCGTTGCTGTCCTACGCGCAGTATTCCGACGACACCAACCTCGGCCGCGCTCTGCTGCGTGCGGGGGCGGTGGCCCAGGTCGGCGCGACCAGCGGCAACCTCGCGGTGCTTCCGTACGCCCTGGAGAACACCCGCATGGTCACGTTCCTGCCCGAGCGCTTGGCCCGGCACCTCGCCGAGATGGCGTTCCTGCGCATCCTGGAACCGACCTTCCAGTTGCCGCCCCTGCGCGAATTCGCGGTCTGGCACGCCGAGCGCGATGCGGATCCCGCGCACGCCTGGCTCCGTGCGCAGCTCGACCCGATCGGGCGTCGCCGCGTCGCAGCACAGGCAGGCTGACGACGACGAACGCTGCGGACCGGCCCGTTCGACGGGGTCCGATCCGCAGCGTTCGAGTGGATCCGACGAGGTCAGCGTCCCGATCGACGCTGGAGGATCACCGCGATGACCACGACGAGAATCGCGACCACTCCGACCGGCGCGACCCGCGTCGCGACCGATCCCTTCGCGTACTGCATGAGGTCGAGCGGTTCGGCCTCGGGCTGCGGGGGCGCGGCCGGGGAGGGAGCCGTCGATGGCGTGGGAGGCGTCGAGGTCATCGCCGGTGCCGGTGAGGCGCTCACCGGGCTGGGTGGAACCGACTCGTTCGGCCGCGTCTGCGCGGAGTCGTCATCCCCGGCACCGGACCCGACGAATGCTCCACCGGCAGGCTCGTCGCCCGAACCCGAGGCGGTGAGCGGTGGGCTCGCCGGCACGGACTCGTTGGGCTGCGACTCGGCTGCCTCAGTGGCCGCCGCGGAGGAGGACACAGAGGAGGACACAGAAGAGGCCGTCGCTTCGGGTCCGAGCTTCTTCGACAGGCAGTCCGCGAACTGCTCGAGGATCTTCCCACCGACATCCGAGATCATCCCCCGCCCGAACTGGGCGGGCTTGCCGGTGATCTTCATGTCGGTGCTCACGATGCCGTCGGTGCGGTCGCCGTCGCCGGTGAGGGTGACGGTGATGGTCGCGGCCACCGTGCCGTTGCCTCGGGTGTCCTTCGCATTGGCCTCGATGACCGCCCGGCGGGCGGTCTCGTCCTTTTCGACGTACACGCCGGTGCCCTTGAACGTGAGCGCCACCGGTCCGAGCTTCACCTTGACGGTCCCGGTGAACGTGTCGCCGTCGACCCCGGTGAGCGTCGCACCGGGCATGCACGGCGCGACCTTCTCCGGATTCAGCAGGGCGGTCCACACCTCGTCGACCGGGGCGGGAACAGACAGTGTGTGTTCGAGTTGCATGAGGTCCTCAAGTTCGTAGGTGGTCCGGGATCTCGGTGTTCGGCGTGGAAAACGCCTAGACCCCGGAGGCAGTGGTGACCGCTCGTCGGGTGAGTACCCGGGCGAGGTGGCTCCGATACTCGGCGTCGGCATTCCCGTCGGTCATGGGAGCCGTGCCGTCGGTGGCGAGCTCGGCGGCCTCCCGGATCGTCTCGGCCGTCGCGGGCTTACCGATCAGCGATTCCTCGACGCCGCGTGCCCGGACCGGGACGGCCGCCATGTTGGTAAGCGCGATCCTCGCCCGTTCGATGGTGTCGCCGGACGCCTGTAGGGTCGCAGCGACCCCGACGATGGACCACTGCTGGGCCGCGCGATGGAACTTCTCGTAGCGCGCAGACCAGCCCGTGTGCTTGGGAATCCGGACCTCGACGAGGATCTCTCCGGGCTCGACCGCGGTCGTGAAGAAGTCCTGGAAGAAGTCGTCCGTCGCGATGGTGCGACGCCCGGACGGACCGGCCACGGTGAAGGTCGCCTCGAGCGCCACGGCAGGCGCCGCGAGATCCCCGGCCGGGTCGGCGTGCACGAGCGACCCGCCGAACGTGCCGCGGTGCCGGATCTGGGGATCGGCGACGGTCGCCGTCGCCTCGGCCAGCAACCGTGCGTGCTCCGCGACGAGCGGGTCGTGCAGCACATCGTGGTGGGTGGTGGTCGCGCCGATCACCAGGGCGTCGCCGTCGTCGCGGATGCCCCGCAGTTCGGGGATCCTGCCGAGGTCGACGAGCACGGTCGGTGCCGCCATCCGCAGGCGCAGGACGGGCATGAGGCTCTGCCCACCGGCAATGACCTTCGCGTCCTCACCGGCCTCGGTCAGCGCGGCGACCGCTTCGTCGACGCTCGACGGGGCGACGTAGTCGAACGGGGCCGGTATCATTTCGTGCCTCCTCGGGCGTCGCGGAGCGCGTGCCAGATCCGCATCGGTGTACAGGGCATCTCGACGTCGGTGACGCCGAACGGCCGGACCGCGTCGAGTACGGCGTTGACGACGGCCGGGGTGGAGGCGATGGTTCCTGCCTCGCCGACACCCTTGACACCCAGCGGATTACCGGGTGCCGGAGTGTCGGTGCGATCGGTGACGAAGGGCGGCAGATCCACCGCGGTGGGTAGCAGATACTCGGCGAACGACGAACTCAGCAACGTGCCCGACTCGTCGTGCACCGCTTCCTCGTAGAGGGCCTGGGCGATACCCTGGGCGAGTCCGCCGTGCACCTGGCCCTCGACGATGAGCGGATTCACGACGTGCCCGACGTCGTCGACGCACACGTACTTGCGGATCCGCGCGTGCCCCGTCTCGGTGTCGACCTCGATGGCGCACAGGTGGGTGCCGTGCGGGAACGAGAAGTTGTCGGGATCGTAGGTCGCCTCGGAGTCGAGGTTCGGTTCGACACCGTCGGGCAGGTCGTGCGCGGCGAACACCGCGAGCGCGACGTCGGTGAGCCCGACGGACTTCGAGGTGCCCTTGACGCGGAACTGTCCTGCCTCGAAATCCAGATCGTCCTCGGAACATTCGAGCAGGTGTGCGGCGATCGGCCGGGCCTTGGCGACCACCTTCTCGGCGGCCTTCACGACCGCGATGCCGCCGACGGCGAGCGAGCGGGAGCCGTAGGTGTCGAGACCGCGCGGTGAACTCTGCGTATCGCCGTGCAGGATCTCGATGTCCTCGAACGGGATTCCGAGCCGGTCGGCGACGATCTGGCTCCACGCCGTCTCGTGGCCCTGACCGTGGGCGGACGAACCGGTGACGACCTCCACCTTGCCGGTGGGGAGCATGCGGATCGCGGCGTGCTCCCAGCCGCCGGCGCCGTAGGAGAGTGAACCGAGCACCCGCGACGGGGCCAGGCCGCACATCTCCGTGAACGTGGAGACACCGAGACCGAGCTGCACCGGGTCGTTGCGCTCGCGTCGTTCGGTCTGCTCGCGCCGTAATGCGTCGTAGTCGAACAACTCTCGGGCCTTGGCGGTCGCGGCCTCGTAGTTGCCCGAGTCGTAGGTCAGGCCCGCGACGGTGTCGAACGGGAACTCCTCGTGCTTGATCCAGTTCTTCTCGCGGAGCTCGAGGGGATCCATGGACAGTTCGACGGCGAGCTCGTCCATGATGCGTTCGATCGCGAAGGTGGCCTCGGGGCGTCCGGCGCCGCGGTAGGCGTCGGTGGGCACCTTGTTGGTGAACACGTTGGTGCAGGCGAACCGGTACGAGTCGAACTTGTAGATGCCGTTGAACATGAACGCGCCGAGGATCGGCACACCCGGGGTGACGAGACGCAGGTAGGCGCCCATATCGGCGAGCAGTTCCACCTTCAGGCCCGTGACGGTGCCGTCGCGGCGCGCGGCGAGGGTCAGCTTCTGGACCTGGTCGCGGCCGTGGTGCGCGGCGAGCATCGACTCGCTGCGCGTCTCGGTGTACTTGACGGGCTTGTGTAGGCGACGCGCGATGAGGAGCGTGAGCACCTCCTCCGGCGTGACCTGCAGCTTGCCGCCGAAACCACCGCCCACATCGGGGGCGATGACGCGCAGTTTGTGCTCGGGGAGACCGAGGGTCATCGCGAGCATCAGCTTCAGCACGTGCGGGACCTGGGTCGCCGACCACATGGTGATCTGCGAGGCGGTGGGGTCGACGACGACCGATCGCGGTTCCATGAAGGCCGGGATGAGCCGCTGCTGCCGGAAGGTCCGTTCGACGACCACCTCCGCGTCGCGGATCGCGTCCTCGACGTTGCCGCCGCTGCCGGCCTCGGCGGAGTCGAACACCCATGTCGCGCTGACGTTGGTGCCGAGATCGGGGTGGACGAGGTCGCCGTCCTGCGTCGCGCTCTCGAGATCGAGCACGACCGGCAGGTCCTCGTAGTCGACGTCGATCGCGTCGAGGGCATCGTGGGCCTCGTATGCGCTGCGGGCCACCACGACTGCGACGGCCTCACCCGCGAACCGCACGGTGTCGACGGCCAGGGCCGGGGCGTTCGGGGTCTTCATCTCCTCGGTGATCGGCCACGCGCACGGCAGGCTGCCCTGCTCCTCGGCGAGGTCGGCGCCCGTGTAGACGGCGACGACCCCCGGCTTGCCCCGGGCCTCGGAGACGTCGAGTCCGGTGATGCGGGCGTGCGCGATCGGGCTGCGCAGGATCGCGGCGTGCAGCATCCCAGGGAGCACGATGTTGTCGGTCCAGCGCGTGCGGCCGGTGATGAGGTGCTCGTCCTCCTTGCGGCGGCGTGCCCGGCCGAGTTCGGATTCGCCGGTGCCCTCGTCGGTGGTGGGATCCACGGTGCTCGTCATCGTCATACCTCCTGCGTGGCGGCCGGGTTCTCGCGCAGTCGCTGAGCGGCGTCACGCGCAGCGGCCACGATGTTCTGGTATCCGGTGCAGCGGCACAGATTTCCTTCGAGACCGTGCCGTACGTCCTCGTCGCTCGGATCGGAGTTCTCGGAGAGCAGGTCGATGGTCGCCATGATCATCCCAGGCGTACAGAAGCCGCACTGCAGTGCGTGCTTCTCGCGGAACGCCTCCTGGACCGGATGCAGGCTGCCGTTCGTGGTGAGCCCTTCGACGGTGGTGACCGAGTGTCCGTCGGCCTGTACCGCGAGCATCGAGCACGACTTGACGCTGCGGTCGTCGAGCAACACGGTGCAGGCGCCGCAGTTGCTCGTGTCGCAGCCGACTACCGTGCCCACCTTCCCGAGTCGATCTCTGAGGTAGTGGACGAGAAGCATTCGCGGTTCCACGTCGTCCGTGTACTGCGTTCCGTCTACGGTGACAGTGATGCGCATCGATCCTCCAAGTGCCTCGCGTAGCGCAGTGATACAGATCACTGACACTCTGCTGCATATCGCGCGTCGAAAGGACCCGAATCGCCGAAATCGCCTTTGGGCTCGCGTCGATCGGAAGCGGGATCGTCACGAGACACGCCGGCTGGTCGAGGCGGAGGGCGCCAAGGAACATCTGGTACACTACACGACCAGCAAGCGCGCCCTCGTCGGGATGGCGCGGGCCTTCGCCGCCGAACTCGGACAGCACGACATCCGGGTCGACAGCATCCACCCGGGCGCGGTGAACACCCCGATGGGATCCGGTTCGATGCGCGACCGCATCGCCCAGACCGCCGAGAGCAACCCCGGCTCGGCGGCATGACCATGCCCTTCCTGAACAAGTACATGGCCGAGGCGGACGAGATCGCGAACATGGTCGCCTCGCGTCCGACGAGTCCGTCTCCGTCACCGCCCAGAGCTTCGCGATCGACGGTGGTGCTCAGTACTTCTGAGCGCCGATGTGCTCCTCGTGGGCGTGGATCGGTCCGCGTGTCTCCGCGAGGCGGCCGCCGCCCCCGCCCCAGCGCAGCGCGATGATCTCCGCGGCGATCGACACCGCGGTCTCCTCCGGGGTGCGGGCCCCGAGATCCAGACCGATCGGCGACGACAGGCGCGCCAGTTCCTCCTCGGTCAGTCCCGTCTCCCGCAGACGCTCCATCCGGTCGTCGTGTGTGCGGCGCGACCCCATCGCCCCGACGTAGGCCACGTCGAGCCGTAGGGCGACTTCGAGGAGTGGCACGTCGAACTTCGGGTCGTGGGTGAGTACCGTGATGACGGTGCGGGCGTCCACACGTCCGGCCTCGGCCTCGGCCGCGAGATAGCGGTGCGGCCAGTCGACGATCACCTCGTGGGCGCCGGGGAAGCGGGCCTCGGTGGCGAACACCCCGCGCGCGTCGCACACCGTCACCGTGTAGCCCAGGAACGAGCCGAGCCGGGCCATCGCCGACGCGAAGTCGATCGCCCCGAACACGATCAGCCGCGGCGGGGGCTGGAAGACGTTGACGAACACCGACATCCCCTCGCCGCGACGCTCACCGTCGGTGCCGTAGTGAAGGGTGCCCGAGCGTCCCACCTCGAGCAGGCCGCGCGCGTCGTCGACGACGGCGTCGTACATGCGGGACGAGGCGAGCTGTCCGTCGGCGCGGTCGCGCCACACGACCATCCGTCGTCCCCGTAACGCCGGGTCGGGATGGGCGGTGACGGTCGCGAGCGCGACGGGTTCGCCCGCGCGGACGGAGTCGAGCAGGTCGGTGAAGGCGGGGAAGGACGCGGCGTCGATCCGTTCGACGAAGACGTCGATGATGCCGCCACAGGTCAGGCCGACGGAGAACGCGTCGTCGTCGGAGACCCCGTAGCGTTGCAGCACCGGCTGCCCGCTGTCGATGACCGACCGGCCGAGTTCGTAGACGTCGCCTTCGACGCACCCGCCAGAGACGCTGCCGGTGACGGTGCCGTCCTGCGCGACCAGCATCGATGCACCCGGCCCCCGGGGCGCCGAACGGAAAGTCGAGACCACGGTGCCTACCGCGACGGCCTCCCCGTCCCGGTACCGCCGGTCGAGCTCGTCCAGAATTTCACGCACGCCGAACCTCCTCGAGAAGTTCTTCCAGTGTCGCAAGGCTGTGTCCCGCGAGCAGACGATCGATGTGCGGCAGGGCCGCGGAGATACCCGACTGGATCGGTTCGTATCCGGCGCCGCCGGCGTGCGGGTTCACCCACAGCACGCGGTGCGCGAGGCGATGCAGCTGCGCCATGCGTTCCCCGAGCTGCGAGGTGTCGCCGCGCTCCCAGCCGTCGGAGAAGATCACCACCACCGCGCCGCGCGCGAAACCTCTGCGCCCCCAGCGGTCCAGGAACGCGCCGAGCGTGTCGCCGAGACGTGTCCCGCCCGCCCAGTCCGGTACCGCACGCGAGGCCCCGGCGAGCGCGATCTGCGGGTCGCGGGCACGCAGCGCACGCGACAGGCGGGTCAGCCGCGTGCCGAGGGAGAACACCTCGGTGGACGACGGCGCGGCACGCGTGACGACGTGCGCGAACCGCAGGAGCGCGTCGGCGTAGGGACTCATCGAGCCGGATACGTCGATCAGCAACACCACCCGGCGCGGTCTCGTCGCTCGTGCCCGGTGCCGCGGCCGGACGGGTTCGCCTCCGCCCGCCAGCATGTCGCGCAGGGTGTGCCGCGGGTCCACCGGCCCGCGGCGGGAGGGCTTCGACCGCAATCCCCGACGCGTCGGGGGTCGGGGCTGCAACCGCGCGAGCAGTTCGGCGAGGTGAGCGCGTTCGGCGGTCGTCAATTCGGCCACGTCGCGGTGCCGGAGGACGTCGGTGTCGTCCGCCGCGACCTGCAGGCGTGGCGCGTCGTCACCGGAATCGCCCTCGGCGCCCTCGCTGCGGGACAGCGCGGCGATCCGTGCGGTGCGGGTGCGTTGCCCGTGGGTACGCGAGCCGGTGGGGACGGTGTCGCCGAACCAGTGGACGAAGACCACGTCGTAGCGGGCCGTGTCGTCCGGTGTGCGGCACAGCGTGGCGCGGCCTGCCCAATAGACCTGCACGGGATCCCCGACGTCGACGTGTGCGAGGGCGTCGAGATAGGTGGCGGTGGCGTCGAGGGCGACGGGCAGACCGGCGGCGGCGAGGGCGCGGCAGAAGCCGGCCAACCCGGCGACCGGTCCGGGGGCGGTCGTCATCCGGCCCTCGAGAGGTCGAGTCCGGCGCGGGTGACCCGGTCGATGTCCTCGCGGTACTTCAGTACGGCACCGAGTGTCGCCGCAGCGGTCGCTGCGTCGAGGACGTCGCGGTCGAGGGCGACCAGTGCGCGCGCCCAGTCGAGGGATTCGGCGATCCCCGGTGGCTTCAGGAGGTCCTGTTCGCGGAACGAGCGCACCGCGCGGGCGATCTGCTCGGCGAGCGGGTGCCCCAGACCGGGCAGCCGCCGCTGCAGGATCGCGACCTCGCGTTCGAGATCGGGATGCTCCACCCAGTGGTACAGACAGCGGCGCTTGAGTGCGTCGTGCACCTCGCGGGTCCGATTGGAGGTGAGCACCACCAGCGGTGGGACCTCCGCGCGGATCTCGCCCAATTCGGGGATCGTCACCGCGTTCTCGTCGAGCAACTGGAGTAGGAAGGCCTCGAACTCGTCGTCGGCGCGGTCGATTTCGTCGACGAGCAGCACGCACGGTGAGTCGGTGAGCGCCTGCAGCAACGGGCGGACGAGGAGATAGCGCTCCGTGTAGAGGGAACGCTCGGCGGTGTCCGCATCGAGCACACCGTCGCTCGCCGCTTCGAGCGAGCGCAGATGGAGCAACTGCCGGGGAAAATCCCAGTCGTAGAGGGCCTGCGAGGCGTCGATGCCCTCGTGGCACTGCAACCGGACCATCGGCAGATCCAGGGCCTGAGCGAGAGCCGCTGCGAGCGAAGTCTTCCCGGTTCCGGGTTCGCCTTCGCAGAAGAGCGGCCGGCCCATACGCATCGCAAGGAAGACGACGGTCGCCAGTCCGTCGTCGGCGAGATATCCCGTGGTCTCGAGAGCAGCCGAGAGTTTCTCGGGTGAATCGATACGTGTTGCGTCGCCGGTCATGAAGCGAGCCTAGATGCTCACCCGCCTCCCGACCGGCGACTGCGACAACTATCGGATCAACCGTCGGCGTGCGCGAGCGGCGCGAACTCGCCGGTGAACAGTGTTGCGCATCCGGGGCACAACGTCGGATCGATGGCCCAGCCGTTCATCTGGGCATAGAGCTCTGCCTGCAGCTTGCTCTGTGCGGCAGTGCGGTAGCAGTGATCGCAATGGTCGCAACGGAAGACCCACCGGCCACCGGAGATCGGGTCGCGGTGCGGCGTCATGTCCACCTCGATATCAACAACTCGGTATCCGCGAATCGATGTCGTGGAATGGTCGGATCGTGCCGGTTCCTCTCAGGGAACCGACTTGCCCATGACGCGGGCCCACCATCCGTCCAGCGGGCTCGGATCGGGCCAGCGGATCGTGTCGTCTGCGATGTGATTGGGCCGGGATGCCATGTCCTGCTGTCCCTGTCCGGTATTCGGTGAATCGTGCTGTGCGTTGCGCACTGAGGTCACCCCTTATTGCTATCGGTGCGTCATTGGCGGACGCACTCCTACGCACCTCTGAGGCGTTCTTGAATCTTAGCCCGGTTCTACTGAACCGGCCCGGTCTTTCTGCTGTTTGCACAGGTAGAGGAGGTCTAGGAAGTATGCGGCGGGGGAGGGGGTCTGCTGTCCAGGGTGGAGCGCAGACGGTCGTTGTCCTCCTTGAGGGCCGCGTTGTTCGCCTCGAGTTCGAGGATCCGGGCGATTCCGGCGATATTGATTCCGGAGCCCACCAGTTCGACGATCCGTTGGACGATCTCGAGATCGTTGTCGCTGTAGCGGCGCGTCCCACCCGCTGTGCGTGCGGGGTTCAGCAGCCTCGGCGTTCGTACAGGCGCAAGGTCTGCGGGTCGAGTCCCGACAGTTCGGCGGCCACCGAGATGCCGTAGACCCCGCGCCGGGCGCGTAACGGATCTGGCGTCATCGTTTCCTCCGGAGTCGGTCTTCTCGGGTCGCGCTGCGGTCACCCGCGACTTGACCGAACCTTATCACAGGTCCATAATAAATCTGTGTCTACGGACACAGGTAATCAACAAAGTGTGGCCGTCACGAACGGCCGGACAGTCGGAGGTGACAGACCGATGTTGATGCGCACCGACCCCTTCCGCGATATCGATCGCTTCACGCAGCAGGTGCTCGGCACCATGGCACGGCCCGCGGTGATGCCGCTCGATGCATGGCGAGAAGGCGACCGTTTCGTCGCCGAGTTCGATCTCCCGGGCGTCGACGCCGACTCGATCGACCTCGATGTCGAACGCAACGTGCTCACCGTGCGCGCGGAACGTCCGGAAGTCGACCGGGACAAGGAATTCGTCTCGACCGAGAGGCCGCGAGGCATCTTCACTCGTAGGCTGTTCCTCGGTGACACCCTCGACACCGATCGGATCGAAGCGCAGTACCGCGGTGGTGTTCTACGCGTGACGATTCCGGTCGCAGAGAAGGCGAAGCCCCGCAAGATCTCGGTGATCGACGCGGAGACGAACGGCCAGGCCGCGATCGAGAAGTGAACCGCTACGGCGAA
The DNA here is from genome assembly GCF_050321925.1 of Rhodococcus sp. IEGM1339. NCBI lineage: Bacteria > Bacillati > Actinomycetota > Actinomycetes > Mycobacteriales > Nocardiaceae > Rhodococcus > Rhodococcus sp. IEGM1339. The sequence goes on along the minus strand of NZ_JBNQFT010000023.1, from coordinate 62,545 downwards.
CCGGGCCCGGGATGATTCCCGGGCCCGGTTCGGCTGCGTCCACTACGGTTTCAGGCAGATCTTGATGGCGCCGTCCTGCTTCTTCTGGAAGATCTCGTACGCGTGCGGTGCGTCGTCGAGCGGGAGGCGGTGGGTCGCGAAGTCGTCGACCCCCAGCGGATCCTCGTCGGTCAGCAGCGGCAGGATCTCCGGGACCCAGTTCAACACGTTGGCCTGACCCATGTGGAGACGGATCTGCTTGTCGAACAGGGTGAGCATCGGCATCGGATCCGCCGCCCCGCCGTACACACCGCTCAACGAGATCGCGCCACCACGCCGCACGACGTCGATCGCGGTGTACAGCGCGTGGAGACGGTCCACTCCGGCCTTCTCCATGAACGGCTCGGCGATCGCCGACGGCAGGAAGCCGGCGGCACTCTGGGCGAGCTTCGCGACGGGCGAGCCGTGCGCCTCCATACCCACGGCGTCGATCACCGAATCGGTGCCGCGCCCGTTCGTCATGTCACGGATCATGTCGCCGGGATTGTTGTCGACCTCGCGCAGATCGACGACCTCGATGCCGCGGGAGGCCGCGCGGGCCAGTCGCTCGGGGACCATGTCCACGCCGATCACGCGGGCACCCTTGTGCACCGCGATGCGGGCGGCCATCTCTCCGATGGGGCCGAGGCCGAGCACCGTGACACTTCCGCCGTCGGGGATCTCCGCGTACTCGACGGCCTGCCACGCGGTGGGCAGCACGTCGGAAAGGTAGACGAAACGGTCGTCGGCCGGCCCTTCCGGGACCTTGATGTGGGTGGCGTCGGCATGGGGGACGCGCAGATATTCGGCCTGCCCGCCGGGCACGCTGCCGTAGAGCTTCGAGTAGCCGAACAGTGCGGCGCCGGTGCCCTCCTCACGGACCTGCGTGGTCTCGCACTGCGAATGCAGGCCGTGGGAACACATGAAGCACTGGCCGCAACACACCTGGAAGGGGATCACCACCCGGTCGCCGGGCTTCAGTTTCGTGACGCCGGAGCCGACCTCCTCGACGATGCCCATCGGTTCGTGACCGAGAATGTCGCCGGGAGTCATGAAGGCTCCCAACACCTCGTACAGGTGCAGGTCGGAGCCGCAGATGTTGGTGGTGGTGACGCGGATGACGGCGTCACCGGCCTCCTGGATCGTCGGATCGGGCACCGTATCGACGCTCACGTTGCGGCGCCCTTGCCATGTCACTGCCTTCATGTCGCTCCTCGGTTCCTCGGGTGCAGGAATGTCGGGCCGTGCCCGGCACGTGTCCCTCGATGCCTACCCCCGCTCGGCGCGGGCAAACGCTGCCCGCGAGCGGGTCCCTGCCGCGCCGCACATGTTTGCGCGTGCCGGAGGAGAGGTATGTCGCCACAGAATCGAATCACCGCGATACATGTCTGTGGCCGCTCTTGCGGGAGCGCAGCCGCACAGAAGGAGGTCAGGTGACCACTTCGGACCCCGAACACCACGGAAGCCAGGATCCCGAACCTTCGCGCACCCCGGATCTCGAGCCCGGTGGCGGCGTGGCGCCCGGATCGACGCCCCCGGACTCGGGGACGACGTCCGGGCTGTCCGCTCCGGAACCGGACACGAGAAAGCGATTCCCCATCAGCGGGTGGCTCACGCTGCTCGCCGTCGCGATGATCGTGATCATCTTCGTGGTCGCGATCTTCGGCATCCTGTCCTGACGGTTCGGCCCGAGCCGCCCCGCGGAGCTTCTCGTCAGCGTCCGCGACGCGGTAGCCGCACGACCTGCACGAAGAATTCGTCGATCTGCTTCACGGCACCGATGAACTGGTCGAGATCGACCGGCTTGGTGACGTACGCATTGGCGTGCAGCTTGTAGCTGCGGAGAATGTCCTCCTCGGCCGACGAGGTCGTGAGCACCACGATCGGGATGTCGGACAGTTCCGGATCGGACTTGATCTTCGTCAGCACCTGCCGGCCATCGTACTTCGGCAGGTTCAGGTCGAGCAGGATCAGATCCGGGCGCGGCGCACCCCCGTGGTCGCCCCGGCGGTACAGGAAGTCGAGTGCTTCCGCCCCGTCGCGGACGACGTGTAGGGCGTTGCCGATCTTGTTGTCCTCGAATGCTTCACGGGTCATCAGCTCGTCGCCGGGATCGTCCTCGACCAACAGGACGTCCACCGGTCGGGCAGCGGGATAGGTCACGATCGTGCTCCTCATGACGTTGTCCCCTGCTTCTGCTCGACGGGGCGTGATGCGGTTCCGAGGGTGAAGCAGATTCGAGTGCCCTCGGTATGAGTATCGCCGTACTCGGTGTCGATCCAGATTCTTCCCGCGTGATACTCGACGATTTTCTTGCTCAGCGCCAGTCCGATACCGGTGCCCTGGTAATCGTCGCGAGGATGCAGCCGCTGGAAGATGACGAACACCTTCTCGGCGTACTCGCTGTCGATCCCGATGCCGTTGTCGGTGACGCAGAAGTGCCACCGCGGACCGTCCGACTCGTCCTCGGCCTTTTCGCACTCGATCCTGATCACCGGGGTGCGATCGGGATGGCGGAACTTGATGGCGTTGCCGACCAGGTTCTGCCACAGCATCGTCAGCAGAGTGGGGTCGCCGGTGAGCTCGGGGAGGTCGTCGGGGCGTTCGATCTGCGCCTGTGACTCCTCGATGGAGGCGGAGAGGTTGAACAACGCCTTCTCGAGCGGTCGGCCGAGGTCGACCCGGACGTAGGCGTCGTGGACGCGTCCGACCCGGGAGAAGGCGAGCAGATCGCTGATCAGCACCTGCATCCGTTTCGCGCCGTCCACGGCGTATTCGACGTACTGTCGTCCGCGATCGTCGAGGACGTCGCCGTACCGCTTCTCGAGCAGCTGGCAGAAGGACGCGACCTTCCGCAGCGGTTCCTGCAGGTCGTGCGATGCGACGTAGGCGAACTGTTCGAGTTCGGTGTTCGAGCGGCGGAGTTCCTCGGCCTGGGCATCGAGATCCTCGGTCTGTTTCGCGAGCAGGGTCTGCTGCTTCCGGGAGTCCGCCAACGCGTCCGCGATACGACCGCGCATCGTCTCGACGTCGAGGGCGAGTGCCCGGATGTCCTTCGGTCCCTGGGGGTATATGTGCTGGTAGAAGTTCTCCTCCAGCGCGACCCGGCGACTGGCGTTGCGGAGTTTGCTGAGCGGCACGGCGACGAGATTGTGGACGAGGGCCACCATCGCGAGGCCGGTGAGGATGAACGTGATCACCATGGCGATCAGGACCGAGTTGCGGATCGTCCGGGACTGCACGAGATCGTCGAGGTTCTCTTCGAGCACACGGGAGAGCGCGCTGTTCTCCTGGACGAACATCGACCGGATCTCACCGAAGGTCAGCCGGTCCTCCTCTGCCAGGTTCGCATCGACGGGGCGCGGCTGCCCGGGCACGACTGTGGCGATGATCGGCTCTGCATATTGCGTCTGCCACTGCCGGGCGGTGGCGTCGATGGAGTCGATGTCGGCGAGGAGCTCGGGATGGTCGGCGAGGAGTTCACGGAGGCGATCGAGGGCGACCTGCTGATCGGCTCGGCCGGCGCGATACGGCCCGAGGAAGATCGGGTCGGTCGTGAGCGCATACCCGCGGACCGCGGTCTGCTGATCGAGCAATGAGATCTGCAGCCGGTAGGACTCCGTCATCGCGGGCTGGATCCGCCCGGTCACCTCGTCGGTGATCTGCACGGTGCGCTGGATGAAGATTCCGCCCACGATCGAGCCGAGGACGGCGAAGACCGCGAGGACCGCGAACGCGACCTGGAACCAGCTCTGCACGACCAGCCGCGACGAGAACCGCTCGATGCGCGGTTCGGGAACCGAAGGATCCCTCATCGCCGCACCGTCGCTCCGACCTCGGCGGAACGCACGATACCGATCACATCCACCCCAGCTTCCCGGCCCGTGCCCGATTCGCGCCTACGGGCGACGAATCCCGACGGCGGTGCGGTCCCGAACCTGTCGGTCTGCGAACACACGTATGGACGGGCTGTCTGTTGAACCCGAATGCGAACTGTAGCCGACCGGTGGAGCCGTTCCGATCCGGCCACGGGCCGAACCGGCTGCACCGAGTGCCGGAACGCGACTAGGGTCGGTCGCATGACACGACGAGTGAGTGTGTGGGGTGGCGCGTTCTGGCTCAGTCGGAAGGTTCGCGAGCAGGCGCTCGATGCAGCCCGCGAACTGGAGGAGCTCGGGTACTCCCGGTTGTGGACGTCCGGCGGATTCAAGGACGGCTTCCCCTCCGTCTACGGTGAACTGCTCGCGGCGACGACGACGCTCGAGCTGGCGAGCGGCATCATCAGCATCTGGCACGCCGACCCGGAGACCACGGCGGCTGCGGTCGCCGATCTGGAGTCGCGGTATCCCGGTCGTTTCCTGCTGGGCGTCGGAACGAGTCACGCTCCCGTCGTCGACGCGCGGGAGAACACCAGCTACACCAAGCCCTACAGCCGGATGGTCGAGTACCTCGACGGCCTCGATGCGGCATCGACGCCGGTGCCCACCGATCGCAGGGTTCTCGCGGCGCTCGGCCCGCGCATGCTGAAGCTGTCCGCCGAGCGCGCGGCAGGAGCCCACCCGTACTTCGTGCCGTCCGAACACACGGCGATCGCGCGCGAGACCCTCGGCTCGGAGCCGTTGCTCGCCCCCGAGGTGGCCGTCGTCCTCGAAACCGACGAGACCGTTGCGCGCGGCATCGCCCGCGAGTACATGCGCGGCTATCTCGCGCTGCCGAACTACTCGAACAACCTGCGTCGCCTCGGGTACACCGACGAGGACCTCGCCGACGGTGGCAGCGACGGCCTGATGGACGCGCTCATCCCGTGGGGTGATCTCGACAGCGTCGTCGCCGGCATCGAGAAGCACTACGCCGCCGGTGCCGACGAGGTCGCCATCCAGGTGCTCACCGCGGATCCGTTCACCTTCCCGAGCGAGGAATACAGGCAGATCGCGTCCGCGCTGCTGAGCTGAGGCCACCGAACCCCGAGGTCACCGAACCCCGAGGTCACCGAACCCCGAGGTCACCGAACCCCGAGGTCACCGAACCCCGAGGTCACCGGATCGGTGTGGCCGCTCAGATCGGCCGCACCGTGAGGATCTGGGACATCGTGCCGATCGGGCCGGTCGCATCGTGCAGCACCGTGCTCGTCAGGCCGATGCCGTCGGTGCCGAACGAGACCGACGTATCGAAGCCGACCCATTCACCGCGGGGTTCGGCGAACAGGTGCGCGGTCAGGTCGACGTTGGGGAAGGCGACCGTTCTCGGATCGGCACGCACCGCCATGCCGTTGGCGATGTCGAACAGGCCGGCCGTGGCGGCGAGATCGCTGACCTTCTCGCCCTCCACGAGCGGGAGACCGGTGCGCACCCAGAACGAGGCCCGTCCGGGTGCGGTCGAGACGCGGCGCACCTCCACCGAGTCGATGAATCCTCCCGGCCACAGCGTCGTCGGGTCCCAGGGTTCGCAGTCCTCGGGCGTCGGAATCGGCTGCAGCGTGGTGCCGGCGATCTCCGCGGTGGGGCGGGTCTGCATCAGCCACGCGCGGGCACGCACGATCGCGCGCCCGTCGTAGGCGAGGGTCGCTTCCACGAGTTCGATGGTGCGTCCGGGCCGCAGGACCTCGACCGTCGTGACGACGGGACCGACGGGCACGGTGCCGAGGATGTCGTACGACAGGCGTCCGATCGTGAGGTCGTCGTCGCGCCGCGCGTCGCGGTCGCATTCGACGACGTGGGCGATCAGCCCGAGAGCGGGAGCGATGTGCTGCTCCGCCTCGTTCCACGCCCCACCGACATGTTCGGTGGCGCGGAAGGAGGTCGGGCCGAGTCGTTCGAAGTAGCTCATGCGGTCTCCGTTCGTGACGGCTCCGCCGCGAGAGCCGAGGGGGTCGCGGCGAGAGCTGCCAGTGCCATGCGTCGCAGCACCGCGCGGGTGCCTTCGGGGGAACGCGGGTCGGCGCTGTGCGGTGTCGAGTTGATGAGTCCGAAGGTCGCGTGCGCCATCGTGCGCGCATCGGATTCGGGCAGTGCGGGGTCGATGCGGCGCAGGGCTTCGACCCAGATCTCGACGTAGCGACGCTGGGTCACCCTCACCTCCCGCTGCCCCTCGTCGGGGAGGGACGTGAACTCGCGGTCCTGCACGCGGATGAGATCGGGCTCGCCCAGCGCGAAGTCGAGATGGAAGTCGACCAGGCCCTCGAGGGCGTCGCGCGGGTCGGGCGTCGTCTCGGCGACCTGCGTGCCACCTGCGAGGAGGCGGCGGCTGATCTCGACGAGGATCTCGACGAGCAGGGCGTCCTTGTTGGGGAAGTGTCGGTACACGGCGGGACCGCTGATCCCCACGGCCGCACCGAGATCCTCGAGGCGGACCCCGGGGAATCCGCGTTCGGCGATCAGGTGCGCCGCGGCACGCAGGAGGTCCCGTCGGCGTTCCGCCTTGGCGAGGCTACGCCGCGTCGGGCGTCCCGATGCGGTCGAGACGTCGATCGCGGACTCGGTCATGAAAATCTCCGCTCGGTGTGGTCTGGACAACTCGGTTAATCATAACTAACCTAGATTTCAGTTAATGGCGATTAGTCGATCTACCGAGGATGGTGTCCGTGACAACCGCTGAGACGGCCTCGACAACCAGCCGCGACCAGCACGAACAGCTGGTCGGAGAGCTCCGAGACAAGCTCGCTGCCGCAGCCCTGGGTGGCAGCGAGAAAGCCCGGGAGCGGCATGTCGCCCGCGGCAAGCTGCTTCCCCGCGACCGCGTGGACGAACTGCTCGACACGGGCAGCCCGTTCCTCGAACTGTCGCCCCTCGCCGCCGACGGCATGTACGACGACGAGTGCCCCGGCGCCGGCATGATCGCCGGCATCGGCCGCGTCGCCGGCCGCGAGTGCGTGATCGTCGCGAACGACGCCACCGTCAAGGGGGGCACCTACTATCCGATCACGGTCAAGAAGCACCTGCGGGCGCAGGAAGTCGCGCTGCAGAACAACCTGCCGTGCCTGTACCTCGTCGACTCCGGTGGCGCCTTCCTGCCGCGGCAGGACGAGGTCTTCCCCGACCGCGAGCACTTCGGCCGCATCTTCTACAACCAGGCCACCATGAGCGCCAAGGGGATTCCGCAGATCGCCGCGGTCATGGGCTCGTGCACCGCCGGCGGCGCCTACGTCCCCGCGATGAGCGACGAGGCCGTCATCGTCCGCAACCAGGGCACCATCTTCCTCGGTGGCCCGCCGCTGGTGAAGGCCGCGACCGGCGAGGTCGTCACCGCCGAAGAGCTCGGCGGCGGCGACCTGCACTCGAAGGTCTCCGGCGTCACCGACCACCTGGCCGAGGACGACCGCGACGCGCTGCGCATCGTGCGAGACATCGTCTCCACCTTCGGTCCGCGCAACCCGCGTCCGTGGGACGTCGAACCCACCGTCGAACCCGAGGCCGACCCCACCGAGCTGTACGACGTGGTGCCCACCGACTCGCGCATCCCCTACGACGTGCACGAGGTCATCGACCGTGTGGTCGACGGCGCCGGCGGTGACGGCCATGGATCCAGCAGCTTCCACGAGTTCAAGGCCGAATACGGCAAGACTCTCGTCACCGGCTTCGCACGCATCCACGGCCACCCGGTCGGCATCATCGCGAACAACGGCGTTCTCTTCGGCGAATCCGCCGTCAAGGGAGCGCATTTCATCGAACTGTGCGACAAGCGCTCGATCCCGCTGGTGTTCCTGCAGAACATCTCCGGCTTCATGGTCGGCCGCGACTACGAGGCCGGCGGCATCGCCAAGCACGGCGCGAAGATGGTCACCGCGGTCGCGTGCGCGCGGGTGCCGAAGCTGACCGTCGTCATCGGCGGCTCGTACGGCGCCGGCAACTACTCGATGTGCGGTCGCGCGTATTCGCCTCGCTTCCTGTGGATGTGGCCCAACGCCCGCATCTCCGTCATGGGCGGCGAGCAGGCCGCCTCGGTGCTGGCCACGGTGCGCTCCGACCAGCTCGACGCCTCGGGCAATCCCTGGACGGCCGAGCAGGAGGAGGAGTTCAAGGCTCCGATCCGCGCCCAGTACGAGGAACAGGGCAATCCCTACTACTCGACCGCGCGCCTGTGGGACGACGGCATCATCGATCCCGCAGACACCAGAAAAGTTCTCGGACTGGCACTGTCGGTGTGCGCCAACGCCCCGCTCGAGCCGGTCTCCTACGGCGTCTTCCGGATGTGAGTGCACCCATGACTGATACGACTCGGATCGACACGGTGTTGGTCGCCAACCGCGGTGAGATCGCGGTGCGCGTCATCCGCACCCTGAAGGCGATGGGCATCCGCTCGGTCGCCGTGTTCAGCGAGGCCGACCGCGACGCCCGGCACGTGCAGGAGGCCGACACCGCGGTGCTGCTCGGACCCGCCGCGGCGCGCGAGAGCTACCTGGTGATCGACAAGGTCATCGACGCGGCGCTCGCCACCGGTGCACAGGGCATCCATCCCGGCTACGGATTCCTTTCGGAGAACTCGGCTTTCGCCGCCGCGTGCGCCACTGCCGGTATCGCCTTCCTCGGCCCGTCCGCCCACGCCATCGAGACCATGGGCGACAAGATCACCGCCAAGGCCGCGGTGTCGGAGTTCGGCGTTCCCGTCGTGCCCGGCATCTCCCGGCCCGGACTGAGCGACGACGAACTGATCGCGGGCGCCGAGGAAGTCGGCTATCCCGTGCTCGTCAAGCCGTCCGCCGGCGGTGGCGGCAAGGGCATGCGCCTCGTCGAGGACCCGAAGGATCTGCCCGCCGCGCTCGAATCCGGCCGTCGCGAAGCGGCGTCGGCGTTCGGCGACGACACCCTCTTCCTCGAGCGGTTCGTGCAGCGCCCCCGGCACATCGAGGTCCAGGTCCTCGCCGACGCGCACGGCAACGTCGTGCACCTCGGGGAGCGCGAGTGCAGCCTGCAGCGACGGCACCAGAAGGTCATCGAGGAAGCGCCCTCGCCGCTGCTCGACGAGGCCACCCGCGCCCGCATCGGTGAGGCCGCGTGCAACACCGCGCGCAGCGTCGACTACACCGGCGCCGGCACCGTCGAGTTCATCGTCTCCGCCGACAAGCCCGACGAGTTCTTCTTCATGGAGATGAACACCCGGCTGCAGGTCGAGCATCCGGTCACCGAGATGGTCACCGGCCTCGACCTCGTCGAGTGGCAGGTGCGCATCGCCGCGGGTGAGCCGCTCGGCTTCACCCAGGACGACATCACCCTCACCGGCCACGCGATCGAGGCCCGCGTCTACGCCGAGGATCCGGCCCGCGGCTTCCTCCCGACCGGCGGCGAGATCGCCGATGTCGTGGAACCTTCCGGCCCCGGCGTGCGCGTCGACTCCGGCATCCGCGCCGGCACCGTGGTCGGCAGCGACTACGACCCGATGCTCGCCAAGGTCATCGCCCACGCCGACGACCGCACCGGTGCGCTGCGTCGCCTCGATCGGGCGCTCGCACAGACCGCCGTGCTCGGCGTCGTCACCAACGTCGACTTCGTGCGGTTCCTGCTCGCCGACGACGACGTCGTGGCCGGTGCGCTCGACACCGGACTCCTCGACCGCCGGGTCGGCGACTACACCGCCCCCACGACCGCCGATTCCACGCTCGTCGCCGCGGCGATCCTGCGGTGGCTCGACCGCTGGGCGGGCGACACCACCGATCCGTGGGCGGTGCCCGACGGATGGCGCGTCGGTGCCCACCGGCCCGTCACGTCGCGGCTCACCTCCGGCGACCGCACCGCACATGTGCGCCTGACCGGAACTCCGGCGGCCGGTGTCGCCGAGGTCGAGGACGGCGAGACCTACCGGTTCAGCGCCGTGCTGCACGGCTCCGCTCTGGCGGTCGTGCTCGACGGCCGGCGTCACAGCTACCGCGTCGGCGAATCCGACGGTGCGGTCTGGCTTTCCGACGGTCACGGCAGCGTCGCCGTCCGCGAGGTGCGCGAGGCGTCGGTGCGCGGCGACGACGCCCACGCCGGCGACGCCGACATCACGAGCCCGATGCCCGGCGCCGTCATCGCGGTGTCCGTCGCCCCCGGCGACACCGTCACGGCCGGGCAGACGCTCGTCGTCGTCGAGGCCATGAAGATGGAACATTCGCTCACCGCCCCCATCGACGGCACCGTCGAACTGTTCGCGGCAGCCGGTGAGCAGGTCAAGGTCGATCAACTTCTCGTGCGAATCACCCCGCACGCCGACACGGAAGAGACAAAGTGATGACGGAATACCTGGCCACGGGCCAACTTCCCGACGAGTACGAGCAGCTTCGCAAGACGGTCGCCGACTTCGCCCGCACGGTGGTCGCGCCGGTCGCCGCCAAGCACGACGCCGAGCACTCGTTCCCCTACGAGGTCGTGCAGGGCATGGCCGAGATGGGCCTGTTCGGCCTGCCGTTCCCCGAGGAGTACGGCGGCATGGGCGGCGACTACTTCGCGCTGTGCCTCGCGCTCGAGGAACTCGGCAAGGTCGACCAGTCCGTCGCCATCACCCTCGAGGCCGGTGTCTCGCTCGGCGCGATGCCGATCTACCGCTTCGGCAACGAGAAGCAGAAGCAGGAGTGGCTGCCGCAGCTCGCGAGCGGCCGCAACCTCGCGGCCTTCGGGCTCACCGAACCGGGTGCGGGCAGCGACGCCGGAGGCACCAAGACCACCGCCAAGCTCGAGAACGGCGAGTGGATCATCAACGGCAACAAGCAGTTCATCACCAACTCCGGCACCGACATCACCTCGCTCGTGACCGTCACCGCCGTCACCGATGTGCGGGAGAACGGCAAGAAGGAGATCTCCACGATCCTCGTGCCGACCTCCACGCCGGGCTTCACCGCCGAACCCGCCTACAACAAGGTCGGCTGGAACGCCTCCGACACGCATCCGCTCACCTTCGCCGACGTGCGGGTGCCCGAGGAGAACCTCCTCGGCGAGCGGGGCCGCGGCTACGCCAACTTCCTGCGCATCCTCGACGAGGGCCGCATCGCCATCGCCGCGCTGTCGACCGGCGCCGCGCAGGGCTGCGTCGACGAATCGGTGAAGTACGCCAAGGAGCGCGAGGCGTTCGGCAGCCCGATCGGCAACAACCAGGCCATCGCCTTCAAGATCGCCCGCATGGAGGCACGTGCGCACGCCGCCCGCACCGCTTACTACGACGCCGCCGCCGCGATGCTCGCCGGTAAGCCGTTCAAGAAGCAGGCCGCGGTCGCCAAGCTCGTCGCGTCCGAGGCCGCGATGGACAACGCGCGCGACGCGACGCAGATCCACGGTGGCTACGGCTTCATGAACGAGTACGCCGTGGCGCGCCACTACCGCGACAGCAAGATCCTCGAGATCGGTGAGGGCACCACCGAGGTGCAGCTCATGCTCATCGGACGGGAGCTGGGACTGTGAGCGAGACCGACACCACCGTGGAGAAGCGGATCGTCCAGCGTGGCCTGTGGTTCGAGGAGTTCGAACTCGGCGCGATCTACGAGCACCGCCCCGGCCGGACGATCACCGAGGCCGACAACACGCTGTTCACGACGCAGACGATGAACACGCAGGCGCTACACCTCGACGCCGCATACGCTGCCGAGACGAGTTTCGGTGAGCGTCTGGTCAATTCGATGTTCACGCTCTCGACGCTCGTGGGACTGTCGGTCGCCCAGCTCACGCAGGGCACGATCGTCGCGAATCTCGGGTTCTCCGAGATCTCCTTCCCCAAGCCGTTGTTCCACGGCGACACGCTCTACGCCGAGACGAAGATCGTCGACAAGCGCGAGTCGAAGAGCCGGCCGGGGGAGGGCATCGTCACCCTCGAACACACCGGTCGCAACCAGCACGGCGATGTCGTCGCCGTCGCCGTGCGCAAGACCCTGGTCCAGAAGAGGCCCACGACATGACCTGGGAACTCCCCGGCCCCGCATGGCTTTTCTGTCCCGCCGATCGTCCGGAGCGCTACGCCAAGGCCGCCGAACGTTCCGACGTGGTGATCATCGACCTCGAGGATGCCGTCGCGCCGGCCGACAAGCCGGCGGCCCGTGAGGCGCTGATCGCCACTCCGCTCGACCCCGAACGCACCGTGGTGCGGGTCAACCCGGTGGGCACGGCCGACCACGAGGCCGATCTCGAGGCACTGCGCCGCACGTCGTACACGCGGGTCATGCTGCCCAAGTGCGAGAGCGGCGACGAGGTGCGCTCGCTCGCACCGCTCGAGGTGGTCGCGCTCATCGAGTCGCCCCTCGGGGTGCTCGCGGTGGAGGACATCGCCGTCGCCGAGAACACCCTCGGAATGATGTGGGGTGCCGAGGATCTCGTCGCCGGACTCGGTGGCAACGCGAGCCGTCACGCCGACGGGACGTACCGCGCGGTCGCGCAACACGCCCGGTCGGTGACCCTGCTCGCCGCGAAGGGGCACGCCCGCTGGGCGCTCGACTCGGTGTACCTGAACATCAAGGACACCGACGGCCTGTACGAGGAGGCGCTCGACGCCGTGGCGGTCGGATTCGACATCAAGGTGTCGATCCATCCGAGCCAGGTCGACGTCGTCCGCCGGGCGTACGCGCCCACCCCCGAGGAGGAGGCGTGGGCGCGGCGCGTTCTCGAGGCCGCCGAATCGGAACGCGGCGTCTTCGATTTCGAAGGGAAGATGGTCGACGCCCCGGTGCTGCGCCACGCCGAACGCGTGCTGCAGCGCGCGTCGGCCGCCGCCTCGGCATGACCGCGTGTCACCGGGGACGGTGACGCAACAACTGAGTGAGACGGTGGGCGCTGTCGAGCAGCGCCTCACCGAGTTCGGGCACACGATCGGGCCGGAACCGGCTCTCCACGCCGGTCAGACTCAACGCCCAGGTCGGGGCGCCGCGGTGATCGAACACCGCGGCGCCCATTCCCCAACTGCCCTCGACGATCAGCGCCGGATTGACGGCGTAGCCGGTCAGCCGTGTCGTCTCGATCCGTTTCTCCAGTGCGGGTCGCGCGTGGTCCGGTCCCCAATCCTGCGTGAGATCCACCCGCGACAGATACGCCTCGATCTCCTGATCGGGCATGTGCGCGAGGATCGCCAGCCCCGCCGACGCCACCCCGAGCGGGAACCGGATCCCGATGTGGAGCACGTGCGAACGCAGCGGGAAGCTGCCCTCCTCCATCGCCAGACAGACCGTCTCGTCGCCCCGCCGCGCGGAGAGGAAGGCGCTCTCGCCGGTCGCGCGCGCCAGATCGCGCAGCACGTCGCCCGCGAGATCGGTGATGTCGTAGCGCACGGAGGCGAGCGATCCCAGCAGGTAGAGCTCGGGTCCGAGGGCCCAGCGTCCCGACGCCGGATCCCGGTCGACGAGCCCCTCGTCGGCGAGCGAGCTGAGCAGCCGGTGCACCGTGGGCCGGGCGAGATCGGTGGTGCGGGCGACCTCCGAGGTCGTCACCCCTTCCGGTTCGTGCGACGAGACGGTGCGCAGCAGGGCGGCGATCCGCGCGACCAGTTGACCCCGTGCATCGGACGACATGCCTCGATTATACGGCCACTCAGTGAACGCATATAGCGTCTCTGTTCGATGAACGATCACTTTCAGAGAGATTCCGGCAGGTACTTGTGTTCGCCACCTGCAGACTCTTTAGTAGAAACCAAGCATGCGACTGCGTTCATCCAGTGGACGTGATTCGTCCAGCGGAGCCCGGCGGCTCCCCCGGAAACCCGAGAGGTGAGAGTTGGCAACGAAAGTGTTCGAGACGGCGGCGGAGGCCGTCGCCGACATCCGTGACGGTGCGACGCTCGCGGTGGGCGGATTCGGACTGTGCGGTATCCCCGACATCCTGATCCGGGCCATCGCCGACGCCGGGGCCACCGACCTCGAGGTGTTCTCCAACAACTGCGGTGTCGACGGCCACGGTCTCGGAATCCTGCTGGGCAGCAAGCGCATCCGCCGGGTCACCGCGTCGTATGTCGGGGAGAACAAGGAATTCGCCCGGCAGTACCTCTCGGGTGAGCTCGAGGTCGAGCTGACCCCGCAGGGCACCCTCGCCGAGAAGCTCCGCGCCGGTGGCGCAGGCATCCCCGCCTTCTTCACCCCCGCCGGCGTCGGCACGCCCATCTCGCAGGGCGGACTGCCGTGGAAGTACCACGCCGACGGTTCGGTCGCCGTGGCGTCGCCGGCGAAGGAGATCCGCGAGTTCCGCGGCAAGCGGTACGTGCTCGAGGAGTCCATCACCGCCGACTTCTCGCTCGTGCACGCCCTCAAGGGCGACACCGAGGGCAACCTGGTGTTCAACAAGGCCGCGATGAACTTCAACCCGCTCGCCGCGATGGCCGGCCGCGTGTGCATCGCCCAGGTCGAGGAACTCGTCGAGCCGGGCGAGATCGATCCGGGCGAGGTGCACCTGCCGGGAATCTTCGTGAACCGGGTCGTGCACACCGGTGTCCAGGACAAGCAGATCGAAAAGCGCACCGTCAGCGCCGCGAAGGGAGCGTAGAACATGACCACAGCTGTCGAGACACTAGGTTGGACGCGCACACAGATGGCCGCGCGCGCCGCGCAGGAACTCGCGCCGGGGGAGTACGTCAACCTCGGTATCGGCCTGCCGACCCTGATCCCCAACTACCTGCCCGAGGGTGTGCACGTCACCTTGCACAGTGAGAACGGCATCCTCGGCACCGGGCCGTACCCCACCGAGGACTCGGTCGATCCCGACCTGATCAACGCCGGCAAGGAGACCGTGACGGTCAACCCCGGCGCTGCCTTCTTCGACTCGGCGCTGAGCTTCGGCATGATCCGCGGCGGCCACATCGACACCGCCGTGCTCGGCGGCATGGAGGTCTCGGCCACCGGCGATCTGGCCAACTGGATGGTGCCCGGAAAGATGGTCAAGGGCATGGGCGGGGCGATGGACCTCGTCCACGGCGCCCGCACGGTCATCGTGCTCATGGAGCACACGGACAAGCAGGGCAACCCGAAGATCGTCTCGGAGTGCTCGCTGCCGCTCACCGGTGAGGGCGTGGTCCAGCGCATCATCACCAACCTCGCGGTGATCGACGTGACCGCCGACGGCCTCGTCCTGACCGAGTGTGCCCCCGGCGTCACCGAGGATCAGGTGCGCGCCGCGACCGGAGCACCGCTCACCCTTCCCTGACGACCGGCCGGTTCCGCCTGCGGAACCACCGGAAGATCCACCCCCTGCGCACGGCCCCGGCCTCGGACTCCGTTTCGAGCCGGGGTCGCGTCGAGTTCAGAGCCGTGCGGGCCTCCTCACGACGACGCGCCCGCTCGACGGTCCACACCTCCACCATCTCCTCGGCGTCGACCTTGTGGATCGGCACGGGCAGTCCGCTCGGGAACCGCAGGCAGTCGGCGATCCGCCGGTTGAGATCGGAGACGATCTCGCGCACCACCTTCTCGCTGGGAGCCGACCCGACCGTGCCGGGCAGCCGCTCGATCTCGCGCCGCAACTGCAATTCGGGCGGCAGCAGAGCCTCCGTTGAAAGACCTTCGCGCGCCAGATAACTCTTCACCCACCACAGCTCGTCGTCGCCGTGGTCGGGGATGGGTTTGCCGTAACCGGGCAGATCGTCGAAATCGCCCCGGTCCTGCGCCACGCGGATCTGCCGTTCGATCCACGTCTCGAACGTCAGATCCCACCGCTTGCGCTCGGTCACACATCCAGGATGCCAGGGGCGGGCACCGGGTCCGGGCGGCTGTGGGTCCCGACCGCCACACGGTGCTGGTGTCCTAACCTGAGCCACGTGGAAGGACAGCGCGAGTCGCCGGTGCATGCCCGCCCGCCGGGCGACGGGGTGGACACCAACACGGTGCTCGGCAAGGTCGTCACCGTGCTGTGGGCGTTCACCGCCGACGACCACGTCCTCACCCTCGCCGAACTGGGTCGACGCACCGGTCTGCCGAAGGGGACGCTGCACCGCGTCGTCGGCGACCTCGTCGCCGTCCGGTTGCTCGACAAGGACCCGGCCGGTTACCGCCTGAGCGGGCAGCTCTTCGAACTGGGCCTGCGCGCCTCCCTCGAGCGGGGCCTGGTCGAGGTCGCCATCCCGTTCATGGAGGACCTCTACGAGCGCACCCACGAGACCGTGCACCTCGGCGTCCCCGAGGGTGTCGAGGTCGTCTATGTCTCGAAGATCGGCGGACATCGCCCCGCGTCCACGCCGTCCCGGATCGGTGGGCGAATGCCCATGTACTGCACCGGGATCGGCAAGGCTCTTCTCGCGTTCTCCCCACCGGAGCTGCTGGCCGAGGTGGTCGAGGCCGGATTGGCGCGCAAGACTCCCCGCACCATCACGACCCCCGGGCGGCTCGGGGCGAATCTCGCGACCGTGCTCGAGCGCGGGGTGGCCTTCGAGTTCGAGGAGTCCGCGGTCGGCCTGGCCTGTGTCGCCGCCCCGATCCTCGACGCGGACGAGCGTCCCATCGCGGCGGTGAGCGTCACCGGTCCCGTCACCCGGTTCCGTCCGGAGAAGCACGAGGGAGCGGTGAAGGCCGCCGCCGCGGGTATCGCCGCCACCCACGCCCGCCGCGAGGCCATTCGCAACCTCTGAGCGCGCACGTTCCACTCACCGGAACGACCCCCTGTACGGGGGCGGACCTCGCCGCCACGATGGTCGTAATCCATCGAACGACGAGGACGTGATGACTACCAGCTCCAACACCACATCAGCGGCGGATCGCACCCGCATCGCCGGTGCGGCGGCCGACCGTCTCATCGAGGCCACACGCAGCTCCACACCGTGCGGTCCGGTCCGCGACCTGCTCGGGGAGACCGACATCGACCTGGCGTACGCGGTGCAGCAGCAGCTCACCGACCGCCGGCTCGCCGAAGGTGCCCGCATCGTCGGACGCAAGATCGGCCTGACCTCCCCGGCGGTGCAGCAGCAGCTCGGTGTCGACCGCCCCGACTTCGGTGTCCTCTTCGAGGACATGGACGTCACCGCTCTCGACGAGGTGCCCAGTGAGCGCCTGCTGCAGCCGAAGGCCGAGGCCGAGATCGCCTTCGTCCTCTCCGCCGACCTCGACTCGGACGATCTCGATCTCGCGACCGTCCGCGCCGCCGTCGGCCACGCGGTTGCCGCTCTCGAGATCGTCGACAGCCGCGTCGCCGGCTGGGACATCAAGATCACGGATACGGTCGCGGACAACGCATCCAGCGGCCTGTACGTGCTCGGTTCGCAGACGCTCACCCTCGACGAGTTCGAGCCGATCGACGCCATCATGCGGATGTACGTCGACGACGAGCTCGTCTCCGAGGGCAACGGCGCAGCCTGCCTCGGCGATCCGCTGAACGCCCTGCTGTGGCTCGCGCGCACGGCACGCGAGTTCGGGCAGCCCCTGCGCGCAGGGCAGGTCGTGCTGTCGGGGGCACTCGGCCCGATGGTTCCGGCGCCGCCCGGCGTCACGGTCCGCGCCGAGATCTCCTCGCTCGGCACCGTCACCGCGCGTTTCTCTTCCGAAAGCTCCACCGCACAGGAGAACTCATGACCACCAAGGTTGCCGTCATCGGGTCGGGCAACATCGGCACCGACCTGCTCATCAAGATCAAGCGACTGGCCGACGCCGAACTCGAAACCGTCGCCCTCGTCGGCATCGACCCCGAATCCGACGGCCTCGCACGGGCGAAGCGCCTCGGCATCGACGCCATCTCGACCGGTGTCGAAGGACTCGTCGAGCACCCGCGCTTCGACGAGATCGAGATCGTCTTCGACGCAACCTCGGCGAAGGCCCACGAGTACAACGAGAAGGTCCTGCGCCCGCACGGGAAGATGCTCATCGACCTGACGCCGGCCGCGATCGGCCCGTACACGGTGCCGCCGGTGAACCTCACCGAGCACCTCGACGCCCCGAACGTCAACATGGTCACCTGCGGTGGTCAGGCCACCATCCCGATCGTCGCGGCCATCTCGCAGGTCACCAAGGTGCACTGGGCCGAGATCGTCGCCTCGATCTCCTCGAAGTCGGCCGGCCCCGGTACCCGCGCCAACATCGACGAGTTCACCGAGACCACCTCGCAGGCCATCGAGAAGATCGGTGGCGCCACGCGTGGCAAGGCGATCATCATCCTCAATCCGGCCGAGCCGCCGATGATCATGCGCGACACCGTGCTTGCTCTCGTCGGTGAGGACCGCAAGGACGAGATCGTCGCGTCCGTCGAGGCGATGGTCGCGAAGGTCCAGGAATACGTGCCCGGTTACACCCTCAAGCAGGAGGTGCAGTTCACCGAGGTCACCGAGCCCGTGGAGACGCTCACCGACCACACCGGCCCTCTGTGGAAGGTCGCGGTGTTCCTCGAGGTCAAGGGTGCAGCGCACTACCTGCCCGAGTACGCGGGCAATCTCGACATCATGACCTCCGCGGCGCTGCAGGTCGCACGCGCCGTGGCGGCACGCACGAAGGATCAGGTGACGGCATGACCGCGGCAACGACGACGACTCGCGAATTCGCAAGCGACGGAACGGCTCTGTACATCCAGGACGTGACCCTGCGCGACGGCATGCACGCCATCCGCCACCGCATCACGCCACAGGACGTCGCGAAGATCGCCGGTGCGCTCGACCGTGCTGGTGTGGATGCCATCGAGGTCTCCCACGGCGACGGTCTCGCCGGTCACTCGCTGACCTACGGTCCCGGCAGCAACACCGACTGGGAGTGGCTCGAAGCCGCTGCCGGAGTGATCAATTCGGCCACGCTCACCACGCTGCTCCTGCCCGGTATCGGAACCGTCCACGAGCTGAAGCGTGCCTACGAGATCGGCGTGCGGTCGGTGCGCATCGCGACGCACTGCACCGAGGCCGACGTCTCCGCGCAGCACATCGCCGCGGCGAAGGAACTGGGCATGGACGTGTCCGGCTTCCTGATGATGTCGCACATGGCCCCGTCCGAGGAGCTCGCCCGCCAGGCGAAGCTCATGGAGTCCTACGGCGCCGACTGTGTCTACGTCACCGACTCCGGCGGACGCCTCACGATGGACGGTGTTCGCGAGCGTGTGCGTGCCTACCGTGAGGTCCTGAACGAGACCACGCAGATCGGCATCCACGCGCACCAGAACCTGTCGCTGTCGGTCGCCAACTCCGTGTGTGCCGTCGAGGAAGGCGTCATCCGCGTCGACGCGTCGCTGGCCGGACACGGTGCCGGTGCCGGCAACTGCCCGATCGAGCCCTTCGTCGCCGTCGCCGACCTGCTCGGCTGGAAGCACTCGTGCGATCTGTTCGGGCTGCAGGACGCCGCCGACGATCTCGTGCGCCCGCTGCAGGACCGTCCGGTGCAGGTCGACCGCGAGACCCTCACCCTCGGCTACGCCGGCGTGTACTCGAGCTTCCTGCGTCACGCCGAGACCGCCGCGAGCATCTACGGTCTCGACACCCGCGACATCCTCGTCGAGATCGGCCGTCGCGGCCTCGTCGGTGGGCAGGAGGACATGATCACCGACGTCGCACTCGACCTGCGCAACCGCGCGGGGAACTGACCAGCGCCCGCGTGCATGTCTAGTCGGTCAGATCCCGGTAGTCCGGGTGCTTCTCGATGAACTTGTCGACGTACGAGCAGATCGCGACGATGCGCTTGCCGCGTTCGCGGACGTCGTCGAGGGCGAAACCGACGAGCTTGCCTCCGAGTCCCTGACCGGAGTAACCCTTGTCGATCTCGGTGTGGTCGAAGACGAGGCGGCCGTCGTCGTCGGGGTGGTACTGGGTGTATCCGACGACGGCGTCGTCGTCCCGGACTTCGTACCTCTGTTTCTCGGCGTTGTGCACCACGGTCACGGACGAATCGCTCATGGTCTTCCTCTCACCGTCGACAAGCTGGTGTGTCCCACAGCCAAGCTGGTGTGTCCACAGCATAGAGAACGGGCCGCGGCGCAATGCCGCGGCCCGTTCTGCTGTGCCGGGTTATTCCGGCGGAGAGATGTGCTGGGCGAGGTACAGCGGTTCGCCGAGCTGCTCGATCAGATCGAGCTGGGTTTCGAGATAGTCGATGTGTTCTTCCTCGTCGGCGAGGATCTCCTCGAAGATGTTGGCCGAGGTGATGTCGCTGACCGAGCGCATGTACTCGGCTCCCTTCCGGAGCCGGTCGCGGGCCTCGATCTCCACCTGCAGGTCGGCCTCGAGCATCTCCTTGACGGTCTGACCCAGACGCAACGCCCCGAGGCGCTGGTAGTTGGGGAGTCCGTCGAGATAGAGGATCCGATCGGTGAGTCTCTCGGCGTGACGCATCTCGTCGAACGACTCGTCGCGAGTGTGCTTCGCGAGTTTCGCCCATCCGCGGTTGTCCTGCATCTTCGAATGCAGGAAGTACTGATTGATCGCGGTGAGCTCGGCGGTGAGTTGTTCGTTGAGCAACTCGATGACCTTCTTGTCGCCCTTCATGGCACCTCCCGGGGTGAACCATCAGGTTTACCGCCGGGTAGGGGCTGGCTACACGGCGGTCTCGAGTTCGATGGTCTCATTCCGCCGGCGGGCCTGCTGGATGATCGCGGAGATGTTCCGGACGCAGCTGCCACAATCGGTGCCGGCGCGGCACTTGGCGCTCACCTCGCGGGTACAGCGTGCTCCCGCAGCCACCTCTGCCTCGATGTGGTGGTGGGTAAGAGCGTGGCAACTGCAGACGATCATCAGAGCCACCTTTCTGCGACTGAGGGAACACTCACTTAGGTTGCCCAAACCTTACATCGGCTTAGGCTAGCCTAGCTTGTGATCGTCGTCACAAGAAGAGGGGGTCGGATCCGTGTTATGCCCAGGTCCATCCCAGGGTGTGATACTGCAGCTACTGCTGTTGCAGGTGTTGCGAGACCACCTGGTTGATCCGGTGCAGACCGGGCGAGGTGAGGCCTGGGATCTGATTCTCGATCGTGCGCACCAGCGACGAATCGTCGAGGACCTTCTCGCTCGACTGGATCAGGACGGTTCCGGCACCGGTGAAATCGAACTGCCGTTCCTCACCGGACTGCACACCGAAACGCCGCGCCCCGGCCGAGACGAATCCGGTGATCCACGATTCGTCGTAGTGATGGCTGGGGGACGGACAGTCGGCCCACCCGACGAGCGCCTCCGGGTCGACCCGCAGCGGCGGCTCGGCGAACATCACCGGCCCGTTCGACGACGCGAGGAAACGGCCCGTACCGATGAGGGTGAGGAAACCCGGGACGATCGACTGGTTGAGCGACAGGCCCGGTTCGAAGGCCAGCAGATTGGCCTGCCGGATCGTGAGGTTGCCGTCGTCGAGGTCGTACGAGTTGATGTCGTATCCGCGGTCGCCGATGATCAGCTTCCCGAAGCCTTCGGCCACGACGTAGTCGCCGAGATAGAGCGGAGCGGAGAATTGCTGGGCCACCATGTGCAGCAGGTGTCCTTGCAGCCCGTGGGTGAGTGCCGAGAACTGCACCTGACCGTAGTACGCGATCATCGCGCCCTTCGACAGGAACCAGGGCGTCTGCAGGTCGATGCAGTAGGCGTAGGGGTTGCCCGGCACGTTGTCGCTGCCGCCGAAGCTCGACGGGTTCAGAACGGTACTCACAGCTTCTCCTCCGATGCCTGCACGTAGACGATGCCCTGTCCGCTGCATTCGAGTTGCATGGCCTCCCCACCGGTGCGACCGACGTTCCGCCAGCTCATCGACGACTTCAGTTCGGTGCGGACCGGGCCGTAGGACGCCACGAACGCCTGCGGGTCGACGACCACGGGCGTCGGACCACCCACCTGAAGCTCGAACACGCCGCCGTGGGCGAGCAGCACCGCCGCGCCCTGGCCGATCAGCTGGGTGGTGAACATGCCGGTGCCGGTCATCGCTCCGGTGGCGGCGCCGCGCAGCGCCCCGAGCAGACCCCCGCCGCCACCGCCCCCACCGGAGGCGGCGGCCACCGAGACGACCGTGGACTGCAGACCGGTGGTGTGGGCGAGCAGGCGCGACGCTTCCGCCCGCAGCTCACCGCCCGCGGACATGTCGACGATGTGCGTCTCGAGACCGCGGAAGCCGTAGTGCACGACACCGTCGCCCTGCGCGAGCATCGTGGCCTCGTGCTCACCCTGCAGCATGCGTCCCGCCATACCGGCGAGACCACCGAGACCCGGAGCGCCCCCGACGCCACCGGGAACACCGTGGGGGGAGAACCGGACGTTGCCGGTGTAGAACAGCATCGCGCCGCGGCGGGCCACGACGGGACCGGACTGCCGCAGGTCGACGCGCACGACCTTGCCGTTGATCTTCGTGAAGCTCATCTGTTCCTACCGTTCCGCCGGCTGGATGGAGACCACGCCCACGCCGACCCACTCGAGGGAGAACGCCTCGCCGCTGCCCTGACCGATGGCCGAGCGCCACGACACGTCGGTGACGAACGACTGCGTGAGCTGCCCCTTCGCGCACACGAAGGCGTCGGGATCGACGACGAGGGGATGCTGCGGCGACACCTCGAGATGGATGAGCGGGCCCCCGGCGGAGAGCAGCGCGACCTGCCCGGTCCCCGTCACCGTCGTGGTGAACAGACCCTGGCCGCTCATGCCGCCGCGCAGACCCGCGAACGTCACGTTCGTGTTCAGATTCCCGCTCAGCGCCAGCAACTGCTCGGACTCGACCTGCAGCGTCTCGTTGTTCAGCTCCAGCACCGTGACGTCCTGCGCCTGGTGCGCGAAGTAGACGACGCCCGTGCCGCTGCACTCCATGAGCGAGAGCCCCTCACCCGTCGCGCGCTGCCGCAGCCCGGAGAGAACACCCTCGCCACCACCGAAACCGGCGGACTTGAAACCGACCTGGCCCTCGTACGCCACCATCGACCCCGACAGGGCCCGGACGGACGAATTGTTCAGGTGGGCTTCGATCACCCTCTTGGTCTTCACGACTAGCCGCATGGCGGGAAACGATAGTCGGAAACGACTTCGGTGGAGTGAACCCCCGGTAGCGGGGCCCACTCCACCGAAGAACTACAGAAGACCTACAGTCCCAGATCCTTGGCGATGATCGTCTTCATGACCTCGTTGGTGCCGCCGTAGATGCGGGTCACGCGGGTGTCGGCGTAGAGGCGGGCGATGGGGTACTCGGTGATGTAGCCGTAGCCGCCGTGCAGCTGCAGGCACTTGTCGATGATGCGGCCGGCGGCCTCCGTCGCGAACAGCTTCGCGCGGGCGGCGTCGGGCACCGTCAGTTCGTCGCGGTCGTTGAGCTCGATCGCGTTGTCGACCATGATCTGCATGGCCTGCAGTTCGGTCGAGCACTCGGCGAGCACGAACTTGGTGTTCTGGAAGGACGCGACCGGCTTGCCGAAGACCTTGCGGTCCTTGGTGTATGCGATGGCGTGCTGGATCGCCGCGGCCGCGGTGGCGGCAGCACCGAACGCGATGGTGAGACGCTCCTGCGCGAGGTTCTGCGTCAGGTACGAGAACGCCTCGCCCTCCTTGCCGAGCAGATCGGCGACCGGCACCTTCACGTCGTCGAACGACAGCTCGGCGGTGTCCGAGGTCTTGAGACCGATCTTGTGGAGCTTGCGTCCGACCGCGAAGCCCTCACTCTTGGTGTCCACCAACAGGATCGACAGGCCACCGCGACGGTCCTCGGGGTTGTACGGCGAGGTGCGGCCCACGACGAGAATGCGGTCGGCGAGAGCACCGCCGGTGATGAACGTCTTCGCGCCGTTGAGGACGTAGTGGCTGCCGTCCTCCGAGAGCTTCGCGGTGGTCGCGATGCTGGCGAGGTCGGAACCGGTGCCCGGCTCGGTCATCGCGATGGCGAACATCAGCTCACCCGAGGCGAACCCGGGGAGCCAGCGCTGCTTCTGCTCCTCGGTGGCGTTCTGCATGATGTACGGCAGGATCAGGTTCGAGTGCACCGACGACGAACCGAACGACACACCGGCCGCCGACGCCTCCTCGGCGAGGATCACGTTGAACTTCAGCGACGTCTCGCCGCCTCCGCCGTACTCCTCGGGAACCTGGATGCCGAGGAGCCCGAGTTCTCCCATGCGGCTGTAGAACTCGCGCGGAGGATGGCCGGTCTCTTCCCACTCGGGGTAGACGGGCACGACCTCCTTCGCGATGAAGTCGCGGACGGTCTGCCGGAACGCCTCGTGATCCTCGTTGTACAGCGTGCGCTTCACGCGTTGTCCTTCCAGGGATGGATGTGATTGTGGGGGAGCACCTTACAGTGCGTAGCTGCGCAGCACGCCCTTGCTGATGATCGTCTTCTGGATCTCACTGGTGCCCTCGCCGATGAGCAGGAAGGGAGCCTCGCGCATGAGGCGCTCGATCTCGTACTCCTTCGAATAGCCGTAGCCGCCGTGGATGCGAAAGCCGGCCTGGGTGACCTCGGAGCAGTACTCGCTGGTGAGGTACTTGGCCATACCGGCGGCGACGTCGTTGCGCTCACCCGAGTCCTTCAGACGCGCGGCGTTGACCATCATCAGGTGGGCGGCCTCGACCTTGGTGGCCATCTCCGCGAGGGAGAACGAGATCGCCTGGTGCTGGGCGATGGGCTTGCCGAAGGTGGTGCGCTGCTGGGCGTAGCGGGCGGCGAGCTCGAAGGCGCGGATCGCGACACCGCACGCGCGGGCCGAGACGTTGACACGGCCGACCTCGACACCGTCCATCATCTGGAAGAAGCCCTTGCCGGGCTCCCCACCGAGGATCGAATCGGCCGAGGCCTTGTAGTTGTCGAAGACGAGCTCGGTGGTGTCGATGCCCTTGTACCCCATCTTGTCGATCTTGCCGGGGATGGTGACACCCGGGACGACCTCACCGAAGCCGGCAGGCTTCTCGACCAGGAAGGTGGTCAGGTTCTTGTGGGGCTTGTCGGAGCCTTCCTCGGTCTTGACCAGCGCGGCGACGAGAGTGGAGCTACCACCGTTGGTCAGCCACATCTTCTGGCCGTTGATGACGTAGTTGCCGTCGGCGTCGCGCTTGGCCTTGGTGCGGATGGCGGCGACGTCGGAGCCGAGTGCGGGCTCGGACATCGAGAACGCGCCGCGGACCTCACCGGTGGCCATGCGGGGCAGGTAGTACTGATTCTGCTCTTCGGTGCCGTGCTGGCGGATCATGTACGCGACGATGAAGTGCGTGTTGATGACGCCGGAGACGCTCATCCAGCCGCGGGCGAGTTCCTCGACGCACAGCGCGTAGGTCAGCAGCGACTCGCCGAGCCCGCCGTACTCCTCGGGGATCATCAGCCCGAACAGGCCCATCTCGCGCATCTGGTCGACGATGGCCTGCGGGTAGGTGTCCGAGTGCTCGAGTTCCTGAGCGTTCGGGATGATCTCGCGATCGACGAAGGCGCGGACCGTGTCGAGGATCTCGGACTGGAATTCCGTCAGACCGAGGGTCTGGGCGAGGCGGGTCATGCGTGCTCTTTCTGGGAGATGCGGATGGTGCCGGATGCTGCGAGGGCGTCGATCTCGTCGTCGGTCAGCCCGAGATGTTCGGTGAGCACCTCGGCGGTGTCGTCGCCGTTGGCCGGCGCGGGGCGGACCTCGGGGTACCGGCCGTCGAAGGACATCGGGGTGCTCGGGGCGTGGTAGCTGCCGATGCGCGGCTGGTCGAGCTTGTGGAACATCGGGTTGTCGGTCACGCGCGGGTCGGCGGCGAGTTCGGCGAACGTGCGGTAGCGCTCGTGCAGGACCGAGGTGCCGCCCAGCGCCGTCTCGACCTCGTCGGCGGTGTGGCGCGAGAACCAGGCGCCGAACAGGCTGTTGAGCACGTGGCGGTGCTCGAACCGGGTGCCCTCGTCGCGGAAGTCGACGCCCAGGGCGGATTCGAGTGCGGCCACGGCCTCGGCGGTGCCGGTGAGCTCGGTGAGATCGCGGAAGTGGCGCGGCGTGAGCGCGACGAGCATGAAGCGTGCGCCGTCGCTGGTGGCGAAGTCGGCGCCGTAGGTGCCGTAGACGGAGTTGCCGACCTTCTCCCGGACGGGGCGGCCGAGCTGGGCCTCGGCGATGTAGCCGAGATTGCCGACGGTCGCGAACGCGACGTCCTCGAGCGGGAGAACGACTCTCGTTCCGGCGCCGGTGATCTCGCGACGGTAGACGGCCGAGGCAACCGACAGGGCCGCGTACAGGCCGCACGAGACGTCCCAGGCGGGCAGCACGTGGTTGACCGGAGTCGAGACGTTCTCGGCACCGGTGACCTGCGGGAAACCGGCGGCGGCGTTGACGGTGTAGTCGACGGCGCCGGTGCCGTCGGCGCGACCGAGGACCTGCACGTGGATCAGGTCGGGGCGGATCGCGGCGAGTTCGTCGTAGTCGAGCCACGAGCGACCGGCGGCGTTGGTGACCAGCACGCCGGCATCGATGATCAGGTCGCGGATCAGGTTCTGTGCCTCCGGGCTACGGAAATCCGCTGCGAGCGATCGCTTGCCCTTGTTCAGGCCGGCCCAGTAGATCGACTCGTTGCCGTCGGTGACCGGCCAGCGGCGGTAGTCGGCAGCGCCGCCGATCGGGTCGACCCGGATCACGTCGGCGCCGAGCGCGGCCAGGGTCATGCCGCACAGGGGTGCGGCCACGAAGCTGGACACCTCGACCACGCGCACTCCCGCGAGGGGTGCAGTGGACGAGGGCAGTTCGTCGGTGGAAGCGGTGGAGTTCATGCTGGGCTCGCTCGTCCTCGTCGCAGATTGTTTCGGGCACAGTCAGCATGCCCAGGTTCTGCCGCCCGGAACAGCACCGATCGGCTATCGCTCGGTTAGCGCAGACCAATACTCGATGCGGCCTGAATCCGCCGTGTGATGAGTCATAGGTTTCAGTGATCGATTCGTTCGCCTCCCGCTCTTTGCTTCAGGTGACATGGCTCACGTTCAATACATGCAGACGCCAGGCGTGACGTTCTTCCGACAGCGACATACCGATCGTTCGTAAGTCGGCCATCCCGCTCGAGTTCTGAAGGGACTCCCAGTGACCACAGGCGAAATCGCGCACGACAAGTCGGCAGCCGCCGGCGGGCCCGGTCGGCCGACGACCGGCTCGACACCTCTCGTGACCCCCGGCCGCGCATGGAGCATGACCGGCCTGGTCATCTTCCTCTACGTCGTCAACTACGCCGACAAGGCCGTCCTCGGCATCATCGCCCAGCCTCTGGCGCGTGAGCTCGGCATGAGCTCCTCCCAGATCGGCCTGGTCGGGTCGCTGTTCTTCGTCACATTCACCGTCGGCGGTTTCTTCGCCGGGCCGTTGAACAAGTACATGACCCTCCGCTGGGCCCTGCTGGCCCTCGGCCTGACCTGGTCCCTCGTCATGCTGCCGCTGGTCGTCAGTGCGAGTTTCGCGATGCTGGTCGTCACCCGCATGCTGCTCGGTCTCGCCGAAGGACCGAGCTCGGCGCTCATGCACACCGCCGCGTACTCGTGGCACCCGCCGGCCAAGCGTGGCCTGCCCGGCGCCTTCCTGGCCGGTTCCGCCTCGGTCGCCAAGATCGCCCTCGCTCCCGTCCTGACCCTCATCACCGTCGAATGGGGATGGCGTGCCGCGCTGATCTCGCTGTCGATCCTCGGTGCGATCTGGATGGGCTGCTGGCTCCTCGGCTGGAAGGAAGGCCCCTACACGACCCGGGCCGTCAAGGGCGCCGAGACCGCCGCTTCCGCCGCGCAGACCGAACCGTCCGTGCCGTGGCGCAAGATCTTCCTCACTCGCACCTTCATCAGCTGCGCGATCCTGATCATGGTCGTCTACGCGCTCACCACCGTCGTCCTGACCTGGTTGCCGTCCTACTTCGAGGTCGGTCTCGGCTACAGCGCTCTGCAGGCCGGCTCGATGTTCGCCCTGCCGTCCATCATCGGTCTGTTCCTCATGATCAGCTCGGGCACGGTCACCGACCGCCTCAGCGCCAAGGGTTACCGCTCGCGGGTCGTCCGCATCATCGTGCCCGCCGTCGGTGTGCTCATCTGCGGTGCCATCCTGGTCTTCCTCCCGTCCATCGGTACGCCGGCTCTGGCCGTCGCGGTCGTCTCCATCGGCTACGGCTTCGGCGCCATCGCGTTCCCGCTGATCAACGCCGCGATCTCCGAGTTGTGCCCGCCGCAGCAGACCGCCGGCACGATGGGTGTCTTCCTCGCGCTGATGGCGGTCGGCGGTCTCGTTGCCCCCTACGGCACGGGTGTCCTCGTCGACAACGCCGCCACCGCGGCGGAGGGCTATGCAACGGCCTTCCAGGTCATCGGTGCACTCGGTGCGCTCGCCGCGATCCTGGTGCTCTTCCTGGCCGACCCGGAGCGCGACCGCAAGATCATCCGGGCAGCCGCCTGACCTGTTCGGCATAGCTTCCGCCTAACGGAAGCTTCCGCCGAAAGACTTACCCCTACCGGCCGGGTGCATGGTCTCCTCGAATGTGAGGACCACCACCCGGCCGGTCGTCTTTTCCCACCACGGTTGCCCGGCAACCGTGTCCCGCAACAGCAAAGGACCGATTCGCATGCGCGATGCCGTGATCGTCGACGCCGTCCGTTCCCCCATCGGACGTCGCGGTGGTGCACTGTCCGAGATCCACCCCGTCAACCTGTCCGCCCACGTGCTGACCGCACTGGCGGAGCGGACCGGCCTCGATCCCGCCACGATCGACGACGTCCAGTGGGGTTGTGTGAGCCAGGTCGGCGACCAGGCCGGAATCGTCTCGCGCAGCGCCGTGTTCGCGGCCGGATGGCCGGTCACCGTACCCGCCACCACCATCAACCGGGCGTGCGGATCGAGCCAGCAGGCCGTGTCATTCGCCGCCGCGACCGTCATCTCCGGCCAGAACGACGTCGTGATCGCCGGTGGTGTCGAGTCCATGAGCCGTGTGCCGATGGGCAGCGCCGGCAAGGACGGTCAGCACTTCCCGCAGAACGTGCTCGACCGCTTCGAGGTCGGCGGCTTCAGCCAGGGCATCGGCGCCGAGATGATCGCCGAGAAGTGGGGTTTCTCCCGCACGCAGCTCGACGAATTCTCGCTGCGCTCGCACGAACTGTCCGCAGCCGCCACCGACGCGGGCGCCTTCACCGGCCAGATCGCCGTGGTCGGCGAGTTCGCCACCGACGAGGGCATCCGCCGCGGCGGCACCGTCGAGTCGCTGGCCAAGCTCGAGACCGTCTTCAAGGAGGACGGCGTGATCCACGCCGGCAACTCCTCGCAGATCTCCGACGGTGCCGGCGCCCTGCTCATCACCACCAGCGAATACGCCGCGGCGCAGGGCTGGACCCCGCTCGCACGCATCCACACCGCCGTCGTCGCCGCCGACGACCCGGTCGTCATGCTCACCGGCCCCATCCCCGCCACCGAGAAGGCCATCGAGCGTTCCGGTCTGTCCATCGACGACATCGGCGCCTTCGAGATCAACGAGGCCTTCGCACCGGTGCCGCTGGCATGGCAGGTCGAGACCGGCGCGAAGCCCGACCGCCTCAACCCGCTCGGCGGCGCGATCGGTGTCGGCCATCCCCTCGGCGGCTCCGGCGCGATTCTCATGACCCGCCTCGTGCACCACATGCGCGACAACGGCATCCGCTACGGCCTGCAGTCGATGTGCGAGGCCGGCGGCATGGCCAACGCCACCATCCTCGAACTGCTCTGATCTCACGTCACCCAGCTGCTACGAATCCGAAGGAAGCACTATGGAACTCAAGGGTCTGTCCGTTGCCGTCACCGGCGGAGCGTCCGGTCTCGGTCTCGCCACGGCACGTCGCGTCCTGGCCGCCGGCGGCAACGTCACCCTCATCGACCTCCCCGGCTCGAACGGTGAGGAGATCGCCAAGGAGCTCGGCGACGGCGCCGTCTTCGCCCCCGGCGACGTGACCGATTCGGAGCAGTTCGCTGCGGCTCTCGACGTCGCGCACGAGCGCGGCGGCCTGCGCGGTGTCGTGCACTGCGCCGGCGCCGGACGCAAGATGCGCATCCTCGACAAGGAGGGCAAGGCCGGTTCGCTCGAGGACTTCGAGTTCGTGATCCGCCTCAACCTCATCGGCTCGTTCAACGCGCTGCGCCTCGGCGCCGAGCGCATGGCCGAACTCGACCTCATCGAGGACGAGCGTGGCGCCGTCGTCATGACGGCCTCCGTCGCGGCCTTCGAGGGCCAGATCGGCCAGATCAACTACTCGGCGTCCAAGGCCGGCATCGTCGGCATGACGATCGTCGCCGCACGCGACCTCGCCAGCAAGGGCATCCGCGTCAACACCATCGCCCCCGGCATCATGGACACCCCGCTGCTCGCCCGCCTGCGCGAGGACGTCCGCACGTCGCTCGAAGCGACCGTGCCCAACCCGTCGCGTCTGGGCCGGCCCGACGAGTTCGGGCAGCTGGCCACGAACATCCTCGAGAACGGCTACATCAACGGCGAGACCATTCGCCTCGACGGCGCCATCCGTATGGCACCGCGGTGAACCGGGCGTCGACCATGACCTCGGCTTCCGACCTCGCACAGCGCAGGCTGTCGTACCCGGCGACGACGATGGCGGTGTGGGCACCGAGCCTCGCCGCCGTCTACGGCGACCGTCCCGCGGTGATCGACGGCGACCGGGTGCTCACCTACAACGACCTCGACGCACGCTCGGCGCAGTTCGCCGGCGTGCTGCACGAGGCCGGGGTGCGGGCCCGCGACGTGGTGCTCCTGGACCTCGGTAACTGCGTCGAGTTCCACATCGCCTACTACGGTGCGCTCCGCGTCGGAGCGGCGGTCACGCTCGTGAATCCGCTGCAGCCCGAACCGGGTCTGCGCCGGCAGATCGAGGAGACTTCCGCAGCCGCGGCGGTCACCGGTTCCGCACAGGCCGACACCCTGTTCCGGGCTGCGTCCGGAACGAGTATCCGGTTGATCGCGGTCGTCTCCGACGAAGCGGTCACCGCGCCGGGTGCCGTGCGCTTCGGCGATGCGCTCGAAGGACGTCCGCAGACCTTCGAACCGGTCGTCACCAGTCCGGACGATATCGCGCACATCGCGTACACCGGTGGCACGACCGGCATTTCGAAGGGCGTGCGCGTCCTGCACCGCAACGTCGTCGGCAACGTCACGCAGATGTGTGCGTGGCGCGCCGGGCACCAGCTGGTCGCCGATGTCGACGGGCGCATCTCGCTCGAACCGATCGGCGACCTGAAAATCGCCGGTGCGGTCCCGGGTCAGGGTTCGACGATCGTGGTGTCGCCGCTGTTCCACGCGCACGCGCTGATCAACACGTCGTTCCTTCTCGCGTGCGGCCTGACCCAGGTCCTCGCGGGTCGCTTCGATCCGGCCCGGATGCTCGAGCTGATCGAACGATACGAGGCCGGCTACATCACCGGCAGCCCGGCGATGTGGCACGCCCTCGCTACGCATCCCGACGTCGAGACCCGCGACCTGTCCACCGTGCGGGTCGTGTCGTCCGGTGCCGCTCCGATCGACCACGTGACCCTCGGGAACCTCGAGCGTGCGTTCCCCAACGCACGTATCGCGGAGGGTTACGGGCTCACCGAGGGCACCTGCGTCGTCACGGCGATGCCGCTCGTCGTCGACTCGGAGTACCGCCTCGGAAGCGTCGGCCTCCCGGTCTTCGACACCGAACTCGAGATCCGCTCGCAGATCGATCCGACCGTCGTCCTCCCCGACGGAGAGCTCGGCGAACTGTGGATCCGCGGACCGCAGGTCACCGACGGATATCTCGGACACCCCGAGATCACCGCGGAACAGTACGTCGACGGCTGGCTCGCCACCGGCGACATCGCCTACCGCGATGCCGACGGATTCGTGTACATCGCCGACCGGGCGAAGGACATGTTGATCTACAAGGGCTACAACGTGTATCCGCGTGAGCTCGAAGAGATCCTGGTGACCCACCCGAAGGTGTCCACTGCGGCGGTCGTCGGGCGGGAGGCAGGCGCGATCGGTCAGGAGCCGGTAGCCTTCGTCGTCCCCGTCGACGGCGAGGAGCCCGCCGCGGAGGAGCTGAAGGCGTACGTCGCCGAACAGGTCCTGCCGTACAAGAAGATCCGTGAAGTGGTGGTGGTCGACGCATTGCCGACCTCCGCCGCGGGCAAGATCCTCAAGACCGATCTGCGATCGCGACTGACGGTCTCCTGACCCCGCACACGAGAAACCCCCGGCATCCGATGCCGGGGGTTTCTTCGTATGCGGTGGAAGGTGATTCGCAAGAATCGGTTCGGGCGCGGTTCCGGACGTACCTGTTCCGGAACCGCGCCCCGAAGGTCAGGAGTTCTTCTGTTGCTCCTGCTTGACGAGTCCGCCGCCGATGATCAGACGCTGGATCTCGCTGGTGCCCTCGTACAGGCGCAGCAGACGCACGTCGCGGTAGATCCGCTCGACCGGCACCTCGCGCATGTAGCCGATGCCACCGTGGATCTGGACGGCGAGATCGGCGACCTTGCCGACCATCTCGGTGCAGAACAGCTTCGCGACCGACGGTGCGATGCGGCGGTCGGTCTCCTCGACCCACGCCTTCGCGGCGTCGCGGACGAGGGCGCGGCCGGCCATCACACCGGTCTGCTGGTCGGCGATCATCGCCTGCACGAGCTGGAAGTTTCCGATGGGGTTGCCGCCCTGCGTGGCGGTCGCGGCGTAGGCGACAGACTCGTCGAGTGCGCGCTGGGCCTGGCCGACCGACAGTGCGGCGATGTGCACGCGACCGCGGGCGAGCGAGACCATGGCGGCCTTGTAGCCGACGTCCTCGCTGCCGCCGACGAGCGCGGAGTTCGGCACACGCACGTCGTCGAAGTGCACGTCGGCGGTCCAGGCGCCCTCCTGGCCCATCTTGGCGTCCTTGTTGCCCACCGTCAGGCCGGGGGTGTCGGCGGGGACGAGGAAGACCGCGATTCCGGTGCCGTTCCCGTCTGCCGGACGGGTGCGGGCGAACACGACGAACAGGTTCGCCAGCGGCGCGTTGGTGATGAAGCGCTTCTCGCCGGTGATCACCCAGTCGTCACCGGCGCGCACGGCCTTGGTACGCAGACCCGACGGGTTCGAGCCGGCGCCCGGCTCGGTGAGGGCGAAGGATGCGACGACCTCGCCGGAGGCGATGCCCTCGAGCCACTGCTGCTTCTGCTCGTCGGTGCCGAAGTTGACGAGCACCTGGCCCGCGATGCCGTTGTTGGTGCCGAACATCGAGCGCAGCGACAGGGTCGTGTAACCCAGCTCCATCGCGAGTTCCGCGTCCTGCTGCAGATTCAGGCCGAGGCCGCCCCACTCCTGCGGGATGGCGTATCCGAACAGGCCCATGTCCTTCGCGGCCTGGCGGATGTCCTCGGGAATCGCATTGGTCTCGGCGATCTCCTGCTCGCGCGGCACGACCACGTTGCGCACGAACGCGCGGGTCTGCGCGAGGATCTCGCGGAAGTCGTCCTCGTCGACCTCGGGGGCCGGGATGGAGAGTGTCATGTCTACAACCTTCGTGCGGCCGCGGGGAGGTGTCCAATACGAATGGCGCCATTCCCGTATAGGCATTGTCGATGGATGAGAGCCGTTCTACCGGCCGGTTCGCCGTTATATTCGGAGCATCGACTTGTCTGGGGGCCGTCCCGAGTCCCGCCGAAAGGAATCATAGATGTCTCTGTTGGAGAACCGCACTGCCGTGATCACCGGTGGCGCTCAGGGAATCGGCTTCGCCATCGCACAGGAGTTCGTCGACGCCGGCGCCCGCGTCGTGATCGGCGACCTCGATCTCGATGCCGCCACCGCCGCCGCCGAGAAGCTCGGAGGGCGCGACGTGGCCCGGGCCGTGCGCGCCAACGTCGTCGAGTCCGCCGACTGGGACACCCTCCTCGCCGAGGCCGTCGACGGTTTCGGTTCGCTCGACGTGGTGGTCAACAACGCCGGTATCACCCGCGACGCGACGATGCGCACGATGACCGAAGAGGACTTCGACCTCGTCATCTCGGTGCACCTCAAGGGCACCTGGCACGGCACCCGCAAGGCCGCCGCGATCATGCGTGAGGCCAAGCGCGGCGCGATCGTCAACATCTCCTCGCTGTCCGGCAAGGTCGGCATGGTCGGCCAGACCAACTACTCCGCCGCCAAGGCGGGCATCGTCGGCCTCACCAAGGCCGCCGCCAAGGAGATGGCGTACCACGGCGTCCGCGTCAACGCGATCCAGCCCGGCCTGATCCGTTCGGCGATGACCGAGGCCATGCCGCAGAAGGCATGGGACCGGAAGATGGCCGAGATCCCCATGGGCCGCCCCGGCGAGGTCGACGAGATCGCCTCCGTCGCACTGTTCCTCGCGTCCGACATGTCCTCCTACATGACCGGCACCGTCCTCGAGGTCACCGGCGGCCGCTTCATGTGACGGTCCATCCGTCACCTCCCTCTCTTCCCGAAAGGTCATCATGCGTGAAGTTGTCATCTGCGAGCCGGTCCGTACCCCGATCGGCCGCTACGGCGGAATGTTCAAGTCCCTCACCGCAGTCGATCTCGGTGTCGCGGCCCTGAAGGGTCTACTCGAGCGCACCGGTGTTGCGCCCGAACAGGTTCAGGACGTCATCCTCGGCCACTGCAACGGCAACAGTGAGGCCCCGGCCATCGGCCGCGTCGTCGCTCTCGACGCCGGTCTGCCGATCACGGTGCCCGGCATGCACATCGACCGTCGCTGCGGTTCGGGCCTGCAGGCCGTCATCCAGGCCGCCTTCCAGGTCGGTAACGGCGACCACGATCTCGTCGTCGCCGGTGGCACCGAGTCGATGAGCAACGCGGCGTTCTACTCCACCGATATCCGCTGGGGCGGCGCCCGCACCGGTGTGCAGATGCACGACGGGCTGGTCCGAGCCCGCTCGACCGCCGGTGGCCGTTTCTACCCGGTGCCCGGCGGCATGATCGAGACCGCGGAGAACCTGCGTCGGGAGTACTCGATCTCCCGCGACGAGCAGGACGAGCTGGCCCTGAACTCGCACCTGCGTGCAGTCCACGCCCAGAAGAACGGGATCCTCGCCGAGGAGATCATCCCCGTCACGGTGAGCAGCCGTAAGGGCGACGAGGTCATCGACACCGACGAGCACCCGCGTCCCGACATCAGCCTGGAGACCCTCGCCAAGCTGAAGCCGATCATGGGCAAGCAGGACCCCGAGGCCACCGTCACCGCCGGCAACGCCAGCGGCCAGAACGACGCCGCGTCCATGGCCATCGTCACCACCCCGGAGAAGGCCGCCGAGCTGGGCCTGACCCCGCTGGTGCGGTTCGTCTCGTGGGGCGTCGCCGGTGTCCAGCCCAAGGTCATGGGCATCGGCCCCGTGCCGGCCACCGAGGTCGCCCTCGCCAAGGCGGGCATCACCCTCGCCGACGTCGACATCATCGAGCTCAACGAGGCGTTCGCCGCGCAGGCCCTTGCCGTGACCCGCGAGTGGAAGTTCGGCAAGGCCGACTTCGAGCGCACCAACGTCCACGGCTCCGGCATCTCGCTCGGCCACCCGGTCGGCGCGACCGGCGGACGCATGCTCGCCACCCTCGCCCGCGAGCTGCACCGTCGCGAGGCCCGCTACGGCCTCGAGACCATGTGCATCGGCGGCGGCCAGGGCTTGGCAGCGATCTTCGAGCGCGTCGCGTAAGCAGACAGCTCCCGGTTCGGGGAGGTTGTGTTCGGTTTTTCTCGAAAAGCCCGGACACAACCTCCCCGAACTTCTTTCGTGGCAGGTGACCGGGCTGGGGATGACGCCGGGTTGTCCACAACCGGGCCTCGACGCGGCGTCAGGAGGCGCGTCGCGCCCGGCATGCTCGGCGCGTGATCGACTTCGACGAACCGTTCTCGGGACGCGCGGCACTCGCTGCCGGCGTCGTCACGCGGCATCGGCTCGCACGCGACTTCGTCCACCTCCACCGCGACGTCTACATCCGACGAGGGATCCCGGCCACCCCGCTGCTGCGTGCGAAGGCGGCATGGTTGTGGTCGCAGGGCCGCGGCGTCCTCGCGGGAGTGTCCGCCGCTGCCGTGCACGGCACTCGATGGCTCGACCCGGATGCGGCGGCCGAACTCGTCCGCTCCGATCACGTCCGGTCGGCGCCGGGCATCTCGGTCCGACGCGCCCCGAAGCTCGACACCTGCGTGGTCGACGGGATGTTCGCGACCACACCGGCGCAGACGGCCTTCGATCTCGCCCGACGAATGCCGTTCGATCGGGCCGTCGAAACGATCGACGCGCTCTGCAACGCGACCGGCCTGACGGTGCCTGAGATCGAGGAACTCGCGACGAGGAGCAAAGGCGCACACGGTATCGGTGCCGTGCCGCGGGTGCTCGCCCTCGTCGACGGTGGGGCTGCGTCACCGCCCGAGACCCACACGCGTCTGCTCCTCGTCCGTGCCGGTCTCCCACCGCCGGAGACCCAGATCGAGATCTTCGACGGCGACGTGTTCGTGGCGCGAGCCGACATGGGATGGAAGCAGTGGCGGGTGCTCGTGGAGTACGACGGCGTGCAGCACTGGACCGACCCCACTCAGCGCACCCGCGACATCGATCGGTACGCGGTGCTGCCCGAACTGGGGTGGACGGTCATCCGGGTCGGCGCCGACCTCCTCTACCGGCGGCCCGAAGTCTTCGTCGAACGGGTGCGGCGTGCTCTGGGAGCGGCCGGTGCGCCCGTCTGAGCAGAACTTCGGGGAGGTTGTGTGCGTGTTTTTCGAGAAACGCGAACACAACCTCCCCGAACTTTCGACGGGCCACGCTATTCGGTGCGGAGGAGGTAGAAGCGGAAGAAGCCGAAGTCCTCGATGGGGAGCACGTCGACCTCGGTGAAACCGGCATCGAGGGCATAGCGGCGCAGGGTCGCGGGACGCATGACGGTGCCCGTCGCGGCGCTCGGTGTGTGGCTCATACCGTCAGGGAGGCAGATGGTGAGGCTGTAGCCGTACATGAGCCGTTCGACGTCGTCGCCGGGCGCGGTGAAGGTGTCGGCGACCGCTTCGTCCATGACGATCATGAACCCGCCGGGTGCGAGCGACCGCCGTACGGCAGCCAACACTTCGACCGGTCGGGGCATGTCGTGGACGCACTCGAATGCGAAGGCCGCCTGGAAGTTTCCATCAGGTAGTTCGGACGCGTCGCACTGCGTGAACGTGACGCGTTGCGCCACATCGGCATTCTCCGCGAGGTTCGACCGGGCCATCTCCACCGACGGGGCGTCGATGTCGAAGCCGTGAACCTTCGCATCCGGATAGGTGCGCGCGATCGTGATCGTCGACCATCCCCCGCCGCAGCCGATGTCGGCGATCTGCGCGCCCGGCTGCCCGAGCACCCGGTCGACCTCCGGTACCGACCGCAGAGCATCGGGCAGCGCCTTCTCGAACAGCGGCCTGTTCGCGTCGGCCTGCGACTCGCACACGTCGCGGCCGAACTGGCTCCAACTCACGCCGCCACCGTTGCGGTACGCCTCGAGCAGACCGGGAAGCTGCATCGTCGCGCCGACGATCATCCGGGCGAGCGGCGCCATGTACGCCAGGCTGTGCGGATCGGTGAGTACCTCGCGACCGACCGCAGACAGCGTGAAGCGTGGGGGATCGCCGTCGTCGACGTCGAGCAGACCGGTCAGAGCCTGCTGCTCGAGCCACTCGCGGGTGTACCGCGGGTGGGTTCCGGTGCGTTCGGCCAGTTCGCCGGCCGTCGCAGGTCCGTCGTCGGCGAGGCTTCGGTACCAGCCGAGACGGTCGCCGATCAGGATCGTGAGGGTGTCCATGGTGCCGAGGACGGAATCGAGGACGCGCTGCGCGTACGCGTCGACGGAATCGAGGTGGACGGAGGAAGGCGTCGAGGTGGACATACGGATCATCTCCCGAGGAGAAGTGGATGTCGTCCCCACCATCGTCGCCCCCGGATCCCCGGATGTCACCGTTCCGTCGGGAGTTGCTCCTCCGCGCCGGACTCCTCGGACGACCGCACGAAGTCGACGAAGGCGCGACCGGCCTTCGACAGCGAGGCCGGGTCGAACACCAGTCCGTACGACTGCGCGAAGGTCGGCTCGCACGGACGGACCACCGCGACGTCCTGCGCCGACTCGGCGAGCGACCGTTCGACGAACGACCCACCCAGACCGGCGAGCACCATCGGCAGGCGGGCCTCGCGATGATCGGTGAGCACGGAGATGGGACGGCGCACCTCGGCCTGCCGCATTGCGTAGTCGATCGCGTCGCTCACGGAGCCACCACCGCGCGGCACGAACACCATCGGGATGTCGGGGAGCTCGGCCAAGGACAGCGGCCCGGGTGGCAGGTCGGTGCCGGGGGGATAGGCGAGCCAGTACTCGGTCTGTCCGAGCTCGATGATCTCGAGACCCACCTCGTCCTCGACGGGCAGATGGGTGACGACGAACTCGCAGTAGCCGTCGTGGATGACCGACGCGGTGAACTCCTCCGCACGCAGATCACCGAGGCGCGCGGTGACTTTGGGATGGAGACGGCGGAACTCGGAGACCAGGTCGACGATCGGGCCGGTTGCGAGAGCGGGGAAGACCATCAGATCCAGTCGGCCCGTCACCTCGGTCGTCGACACGGTGAGCAGCTCCTCGACCGCGTTCACATCGCGGAGGATCTGCCGGCTCGGGCCGATCAGTGCCTTGCCCGCCGCGGTGAGCACCATGCCGCGCCCGATGCGGTGGAACAGCTGCACCCCCAGCTCGCGCTCGAGGCTGCGCAGTGCCTGGGAGACGGTGGGCTGGGCGACGCCGAGCTCGGCGGCCGCGCCGTTGATGCCGTCGTTCTCCACGACGGCGAGGAAGTATTCGACCTGACGGAACTCCATGTCGTCACGCTTCCCAGGGGGTGCCGGTGGTGGTCGCCACGAATGCGGCGGCAGCGGGGGACAGATCGCCGGGTCGCATCACCAATCCGACGGGACGCCGGAACGGTGGATCCAGGGGCCGGACGACCGCACCGGGGATCTGCTTCTCGGCGACGCGACGCGGCACGATCGTCCCGGCGGTGCCACGCTCGACGAACTGCCACAGGGCTGCCTGGTTGGCGCAGTCGACGACGACGTTCTGATCGCCGAGCAGTTCACCGGTGCGTGCGGCGCTCGCGCGGGAGCCGAGGTCGAGGACCAGCGGGAAGTCGCGGACCTGGGCCCGGGTGACGGGGTCGGGCACGTCGGCGGCGAGGTCGGGGTGCACGGCGAGCACCATCTCCTGCTCGAGGACCGGAACGGTGATCATGCCGGCGTGATCGACGGACAGGTCGGTGATG
Organism: Rhodococcus sp. IEGM1339; assembly: GCF_050321925.1. NCBI lineage: Bacteria > Bacillati > Actinomycetota > Actinomycetes > Mycobacteriales > Nocardiaceae > Rhodococcus > Rhodococcus sp. IEGM1339. Next base: position 23,511 of record NZ_JBNQFT010000023.1, on the reverse strand, counting down.
CCGATCTCCGCCTCGCCGCGGCGCAGCGCCGCGTGGACTCCGGGAGGGCCTTCGGCGTCGTTCACCCGCACGGTCAGGTTGGGGTAGCGCCGACGGAAGCGCTGGACGAACTCGATGACGGGGTGGATCGAGAACGTCGCGAAGGTGACGATCTCGACACGACCGGCCTGGAGATCGCGCACCGCCGCGACCTTCTGTTTCGCCCGCTCGACGTCGGCCAGGATGCGGCGTGCGGCGCCCTCGAGGACACGACCGTCCTCGGTGAGGGTGAGCCGTCGGCCGGTGCGGTCGAACAGGGTCGTGTCGAGGCGGCGTTCGAGGGTGCGGATGGCCTGCGACAACGACGGCTGCGAAATGTAAAGTGCCTGAGCAGCTTTCGTGATCCCGCCGTGGTCGACGACCGCCACGAAATAGGTCACGAGGTGCAAGTCCACTCGATTATCGTAGGTGACGCTCAGAACCGTCCCGGACGCAACCGTCAGGAAGGGGTGTCTACCGGGCGCGGTACCCGCCATCCGCCGGTGAACGACGGCTCGCGTTTGTCGACGAATGCACGCATCGCATCGGGGGCGTCGGTGGCGTGGTTGATCGCCTGCGAGCGGGCCTCGTTCTCGAGTGCTTCGCGGAGCGTGAGCGACGAACCCTGCTCGAGCATCCGCGCCGACATGCTCACCGCGACCGGCGGGGCGGCGGCCAGCCGCGCGGCCAGTTCGGCGGCGCGACCGGCGAGGGCGTCGGGCTCGACGAGCTCGGTCACCAGGCCCAGGTCGTATGCTTCCTCGGCGCACACGATGTCGGCGAGCATGACCAGACGCTTCGCCTGGTGCAGTCCCACGAGGCGCGGCAGGATCCACGACCCGCCGAAGTCGATCGACAGTCCGCGCCGCGCGAAGATCTGACCGAACTTCGCGGTGCGGGAGGCGACGACCACGTCGCACAGCAACGCCATGTTCCATCCCGCGCCCACCGCATACCCCTCGACCTGCGCGATCAACGGCTTCGAGAACTCCGCGACGGCGAGCGCCGTCTCGTTGATCTCCCGCATACGGTCGAGGGGATGGGTGGAGTCGCGCCGCTCCATGTCGGCACCGGTGCAGAAGTCACCACCGGCGCCGGTGAGGATCACGGCGCGGACGGAATCGTCGTGCTGGAGCGCACCGAACGTCTCACGCAACGACCGCCACGCCTCGACCGTCATCGCGTTCTTGCGCTCCGGTCGACTCAGCGTGATCGTGGCGACCGAGCCGTCCTGCGCGACCAGAACATCCGACATTCCTACTCGCCCTTCCAGACCGGTGCGCGCTTCTCGGCGAACGCCCGGGCGCCTTCCTTGGCGTCGGCCGACGCGAAGACCGGGTCGATGAACTTGCGCTGCGCGACGAAGGCGTCGGGGTCCGTGTAGTTGGCGGCCATCGCGACGACCTGCTTGGTGGCCTTGACGGCGAGGGGGCCGTTCGCCGCGACGCGGGCGGCGAGTTCCTTTGCCACGGTGAGTGCTTCACCGGGCTCGGTGACGCGGTTGACCAGGCCGTGCTGGTGGGCGACCTCGGCGGTGAGTGGGTCACCGGTGATGGCCAGTTCCATCGCGAGCGGGTAGGGGAGGATCTTCGGCAGGCGCAGCAGGCCGCCGGCCGCCGCCGCGAGTCCGCGCTTGACCTCGGGGATACCGAACTTCGCTTCGCGCGACGCGACGATCAGGTCGGCGGACAGGGCGAGCTCGCATCCACCGGCCAGGGCCCAGCCCTCGACTGCGGCGATGAGCGGCTTGCTCGGCGGTGCCTCGGTGAGGCCACCGAAACCGCGGCCGGGGATCGACGGGCGCTCCCCGCGTGCGAACGCCTTCAGATCCATTCCGGAGCAGAACGTTCCGCCGGCACCGGTGAGGATGCCGATGGTCAGGTCGGGGCGTGCCTCGAACTCGTCGATGGCCGCGGCCAACGCCTCCGAGACCTCCAGGTTCACGGCGTTCTTGGCCTCGGGGCGGTTGAGGGTGAACACCGCGACGCCGTCGGCGAATTCGGTGAGGACAACGCTCATGTCAGTTTTCCTTCGTATGGGTCGGAGTGGAGAGAGTCCAGTGGGCGGGAGTTCCACCGTCGGAACGGATGTCGCCTCTATCGGCGAGAACGAGCAGATGGGCCTGGGTTTCGCGGACGGCGAGTCGCTGCAGCCGGGGATCCATCACATCGATAGGACGCGACCACGTGACGCGGGTCGTGATCTCCCACGCCGTCGACTCGGGCCTGGACGCGACGGCATCGCGGATCTCGTCGAGACGGACCTCGTGGTGGTCCATGAGTTGGCGTGCGCGTTCGGTGACTCCGCGGAACCGGTACTCGTGGGCGGGCAGCACCTCGCAGTCCGGCAGAGCCGTCGTCGCATGCAGCGACAGCAGGTAGCGGTGCAACGGGTCGCCCAGTTCGCCGGGGCCGGAGGAGATGTTGGGGCTGATGCGCGGGAGCATGTGGTCGCCGCTGAACAGCAAGTCGCGGTCGCGGTCGACGAAGGCGAGGTGACCGGGCGTGTGGCCGGGCGTCCACACCGCTTCGATGTTCCACCCGGGCAGATCGAGTCGATCACCATGAGCGAGAACGACATCCGCGCTCTCGCCTCGGGGGAAGCGGACGAGTTCGAAGCGGGCGGCCTCGACGACCTCGGGCGGTGCGCCGAGTCCGGTGAGGTCTACGCGCCATGCTTCCTTGTCGGCGGCGGCGTCCTCCGGGGTGAAGTGCCCGAGGGCGGCGGCGTCGGCGGCGTGCATCGCGATCACAGCGCCGGTCGTTTCCTTCAACCGGGGTGCCAGACCGAAATGGTCGGGATGCAGGTGAGTGATCGCCGCGTAGCGCACCTCGGTGATGTGATGGCCGGTCGCGGCGACACCGGCCACGAGAGTGTCCCACGACTCCTCGGTGTCCATACCGAGGTCGATCAGGGCGAGGCCGTCGTCGAAGGCGAGCGCATAGGACAGCACGTACCGCAGCGGGTTCTTCGGCATCGGAACCGGAATCGACCACAGTCCTGGCCGCACCTCTTCGACCGGTGGCAGTACGCCGGCCGCCCACGCTTCACGCTGGGCGGTACCGAGATCCTCGGTGACGATCATGACGTCGTTCCTTCCCGTGCAGGAGCGAACTCGTCGCGCAGTGTGCGCTTCAGGATCTTGCCGCTGGCGTTGCGAGGCAACTCGTCGACGAAGTGGATGTGCCGGGGCTTCTTGTAGGAAGCCAGACGTTCGACGGTGAACTCGAGGAGTTCGGCCTCGGTCGGTGTCTCGGCTCCGGGTGCGACCCGCACGACGGCGGTCACGGCCTCGCCCCACCGGTCGTCCGGAACTCCCACCACTGCGACCTCGGCGACGGAAGGATGTTCGGAGATGACCGATTCGACCTCGATCGGGTAGACGTTCTCACCCCCGGAGATGATCATGTCCTTCACGCGGTCGGTGACGAACAGGTAGCCGTCCTCGTCGATGTGCCCGGCATCGCCGGTGCGCAGAAAACCGTCCTCGGTGAACAGGGCGGCGTTCTCGGCCTCGCGTCGCCAGTAACCCTGTGTGTTGTTGCGCGACCGGCTCACGATCTCACCGGTTTCGCCGCGGGGGAGCGGTTCGCCGGTGGCGAGGTCACGGATCTGGACCTCGATTCCCGGCAGCCCGGTGCCGGCCGAACGTAGGAGGTAGGAGCGCGGACCGTGCGGGTCGTGGTCCTCGGCACGTAGCGCTGTGAGGGAGCCCATCGTCTCGGTCATCCCGTAACGCTGCACGAAGCGGCAGCCGAGGGTGTCCATGGCGCGGGCGAGTTGCGTGGGCGTGATGGGAGAGGCGCCGTAGGCGACCAGACGCAGCGCCGACAGGTCGTAGTCCGACAGGTCGGGCATCTCCACGAGCATGTTGATCACCGACGGCACGAGGAATGCGTGGGTGATGCCGTGCTCGGAGATGGTGGCCGCCACCAGGTTCGGGCGCATCTCACCGAGCAACACCAGGTGCAATCCCGCCGACAGGGTCGTGCTCATCCAGCCGGCGCCGGCGATGTGGAACAGGGGCAGCGCGTCGAGGGACACCGAGTCCTCGGTGAACTCGTACAGCGCGAAGTTCTGCGGTTCGTTGAACAGGTTGTGATGCGTCGCCACAACACCTTTGGGTCGACCTGTGGTGCCCGAGGTGTAGAGCTGCAGCACCTCGGTCCGCGGGTCGTCGCCGAAGCCGGGGTCGATGTCGTCACCGGAGGCGACGAAGTCGTCCCACGACCGTGCACCGGGAACGGTGGAGGCGTCGCCGACCACGACGATCTGTACGGCGGGCAGGACTGTGGCGGCAGCGCGGGCCGATGCGGCGAACTCGTCCTCGACGATCAGGACGTCGAGCTGCGCGTCGTCGGCGATGTCGGCGATCTCGCCCGGGTTCAGGCGCCAGTTGAGCGGGGTGAAGACCAGTCCGGCCTTGGCGCAGCCGACGAACGAGGACGCGCCGGGTAGGCCCATGCGCAGCAGTGCGCCGATGCGCTCGGACGTCGCCGGAACGGTCGCGAGCGCCGAGGCGACCCGGTTGGTGAGCGCGTCGAACTCGGAGTAGGTGAGTGTGGTTCCGCCGGAGCTGACCGCCGCACGATCCGGATGTTCGACTGCCAGCTGCCGGATTCGGTTGGGAAGGTGCAACTCGCTCACATCACGCTCCTGATCGACACGGCCGACGCGCGGACATGCCGTCCACGCCGTTCCAGTCGATCACGATCGTGACTGCTGCCACAAAGACCTGCAGCCGTACGCAACGTTAGGGCAAACCTATGGGCGCGTATCGAGACCGACGTCGTGTGCGAAATCCCCGACGGGTCTCGCACACGACGTCGGCCTCGAGGCGATCGATCAGTCGATCTGCAGTTCACCCATCCGGCCCCACTCGGTGCCCGGAATCTCCGTGTTGAGGATGCGCGGGGTCTCGACCAGCGCCGGCCGCATTGCGTCGAGCCCCCTGCGGAAGTGATCGGACTTCACGTGCTCGGATCCGGCGTCCCCGTCGCGGAACGCCTCGACGAGAACGAACTCGGACGGATCGTCCACGCTGCGGGACCAGTCGAACCACAGGTTCCCGGGTTCGCTGCGAGTCGCCTCGGTGAACTCCGCGGTGGTCTCGAGCCAGCTGTCCTGGTACTCGGGCTTCACCTTGAAACGGACCACGATGAAGATCATCTTGCCTCCGGTCGGTAGATGTTGGAGGGACGGATCGTCCCTTCGTCGAACATATCGCCGTACTCACCGGTGAGGGCGTCGAATCCGTGACCGAGCGGCAGACCCCCACGAGGCAACCCGACACGTCAGCGACGTTCCGTCAGCCGCTCGTAGGACACCCGCCACACCCATTCGACCGGTCCCTGGCGGAATCGGCCGAGCCACCAACGGGATCCGACGGCCATCACCGCTCCCACCGCGATGTACACCGCGATCGTGAACGGGACCCGCATGGCGGGGTCCACGGTCTTCGCCAGACCGAATCCCCAGTCGTAACAGAGCACCGACGCGACGATGTTCTGCAGGATGTAGCAACTCAGCGCGGTCCGCCCGATGCGTTCACAGGCGGTGCCGACCGTGCCGGTGGTGGACCTGCCGATGTAGAAGTGGGCGATCCACGCCAGCAGGCCGAGCGCGACGAACGGGGCGATGCCGTAGCGCGCTGCGAATACACCTGCGGCACCGCCGAACAGACCCACGGCGAGGTCGAGCGGTGCTGCGATCGCCCCGACCACCATCAGCCGCCGGCGCAGCACCGCACCTCTGCTGTCGAACAGCCCGGAGGAATACAGTGCGGCGCCGGTCAGGAACAGCGCGACCGTCATCGGGATCACGAAGATCACCTCGGCGCGGAACGCAGCGGCGTTGTCCACGCGGAAGACGATCATGTCCCACCAGGTGGCGGTGGTCAGCTCGGGGGTCTCCGCATTCGGCGGTGAACTGGCGAGCGCCACGACGAGCGCGGTCACGGCCAGCGCGTGAACAGCGACGGCCGTACCCGCGACCCACAGCCGCACACGACGGGAGGAGATCACGAGCCCGCACACGAGCATGGACGTCAGCGCATACCCCATGAGGATGTCGAACTCGGCGACGAGCAGGTAGTGCACGACCCCGTCGACGAAGAGCAGGGCGGCGCGTACCCGGTAACCGCCGGGCCACGGCCGCCCCGCTCGCTGAGCGGACGCCGCTTGCACGGCCAGGCCGATCCCGAACATCAGGGTGAGCAACCCGAGGAACTTTCCCTGCGCGAGTTGCATGAGGATGCGCTGCGGCCACGGATCGGTGCCGATCGAGGCGAGATATCCGACGATCCCGGCGGGGTCGGTGAAGATCCAGACATTGGCGGCGAAGGTGCCGAGGATGGCGATCCCCCGGGCCACGTCGAGGGCGAGGATACGTTGCTGTCGCGTCGTCGAACCGGTGACCGTCATGATCCTCACCATGCGATGCGGCGGGGTCGGCGCGCGTCGGCCGACCGGGGGATGACGGGTCCTCCATGCGGGTGACCCGCGTTCGGTGATCTCCCCGAGAGCAGACATCGGCGAGGAGAACAGAGCAGGAACTGTCGGGTCCCGTGAGCCTCGGTGATGTGAACATGGAGCCATGCACGAAACCCCCACCGAGCTCGCCGACCTCCAGGTGCTCCTCGACACGTCGCTGTCCCGGTCCACATCCCACCTGAGGTCGATCGTCGACGCGTCGCGGACCCTCACGGCCGAGCAGCTCGTCGAGGTGCTCACGGGCATGTGCGTCCTCTCGCTGGCGACGGTCACCGCCGGCGGGGAACCGCGCATCAGTGCTGTGGACGGACATTTCCTGCACGGCAAGTGGTACTTCGGCACCGCCCCCACTGCAGCCAAGGCCCGGCATCTCGCCGCGCGTCCCGCGGCCAGCGCGGCGCACATGCGCGGGGAGGACCTCGGCGTGTTCACACACGGCCACGTGGAGATTCTCAACCCGCGCGGCGGTGAGCCGGCCGACGACTGGCCCGAACTGCTCGCCTACCTTCAGTCGTTCTACGGCGGGGACGCGTTCGACTGGAGCGAGGAGGTGGTCTACTACCGCCTGAACCCGCACTGGATGACCGTGTACGCGCCCGATGTCACGACACTCGTCGATCGGCGCTGATCCCTCTGTGCGAGGGGACGATCAGTCCGGAAGTGAACTACCACCCAGCGCGCCGCGCAGATGCTCGGTCTCGGTGGGCAGGCTGTCGGGGACGAACGTCCATCGGCCTCCCGTCCACGGATCGGCCAGCTCCCCGTCGACGGGAAGCTTCTGCGCCTCGTCCCACAGGATCTCCGCGACCCGATCGTCCGGGGGATCACCCGCGAGGACGACCGAGACCCGGCCGGCACTGCTGGTACGCGCGATCCGGACGATCTCGAGCAGGTCGTCGTGGTCGTAGCCGTAGGGGAACCCGGCGAGGACCAGCAACACGGGTGAGGCGGTCTCCGCGTCGACCTGCCGGGCGAGCGCGTCGAGGTCCGCCGCGTCGGCCAGCCCCCGGAGTCTGGCGGGGACCCGCGACCGGTCGTGGACGGGCGGTCCGGCAAGTCGGGCTGCGGTGAGGGGTTCGAGTGCGGGCAGCGTCCGCCCGGGATCGACGAGGTGCAGCAGGGTGTCGGGCCGGGCCGTGAGCAGCCGCACGACCACGGACGACACGACGGGACCGAGGTCGGCGGGGTCGCCGTCGATCCACAACGGTCGCGTGAGCGGTGCCGGCAGGCACAGGGGGATGCGCAGCGGACCCAGATCGGGCGCCGTCACCTCACCCACCCGCACGCCGTCGCTCGGCAGGTGCACGTGCATCCAGGCCGGGGAGATCCAGGATGCGAGTGCGGGCGGCAACGTCGCGTCGACGGTGAGCAGTTCGGCGGCGAGCACCGCGCTGTCGTCGCGGTAGCGGGCCTCGGCGACACCGACGAGCTCGTCGTAGCGCTGCTGCGCACGCGCCCGGGCACGGTCGGCCTCGGGCTCCATGCGCCGGGCGGGATCGACCACCGCTGTCGAGAGTTCGTCGTCGAAACGGTGCTGGGCGAACTCCGCGCTCGACGTGTACGCGGCGGCCGATCGGGCGGCGTCCTCGAAGATCTGCCACAGCACCTCGAGAGGTGAGAGGCCGATGACCGGGCCGGGCCCGGGAGCGGCCACCTTCTCCGCGTCGGAGGGTGACTCGACCTCCACCCCGTGCGCGGTGAACATCTTGGCGAGTCCACCGGCGTATCCCTGGCCGAGGGCGCGGATCTTCCATTCGTCGTGACGACGGTAGATCTCCCAGCACAGCAGCGCCGTCTCGGTACCGACCGCCGGTTCCACGTGAAACGACGCGAGGACGGTGCCCGCCGCGTCGCACAGCGAGGTCGACACCGCTGCGGGTCGCTCGCAGCCGACCGCACACAGCACGCGTGCGCCGGGACGGACCGCGTCGACGTCGACGACGATCACCTTGCCCTCGAGCCGAACGCCCGCCGTCGTCGGTTGGTTGTAGAACACGACGTCGTCGGAGGACGCCACCTGCAGGCCGTCGTCCACGACGAACGCGCACACGTCCAGAGGGACGGATGCGGTCGCCGTGAAACGGGCCGTGCGGGTCGGCAGCGGGGCGTTGCGCCCCGCTGTGAAGAGTTCGCCCACCGGTCAGACGGCCAGGAACCGGCCCAGTTGCGGCGCGGCCTCACCGGGATGCTTCGCCTGCATGCCCTCGCCGATGGCCTGCAGCTTCCATTCGCTGCCCTGGCGGTAGACCTTCGCCATGACCATGCCCGTGAACGGCATGCCGCCCTGCAGCGTGTAGCGGGCCAGCTCGGTGTCGATCGTGCCGTCGACGAGACGGCAGAACGCGTTCTGCACCTGCTCGAAGGTGTGGCCCTTGTAGGAGGTCACGATGAACATCACCGTCGTGACATGGGCGGGGACCCGCGTGAGGTCGACGAGCATCACCTCGTCGTCGCCCTCACCGGCACCGGTGAGGTTGTCGCCCTGGTGCTGGACCGAGCCGTCCTTCGACTGCAGCTGGCCGTAGTACACGACGTCGGCGATCTGGTTGTCGGCGAACATCACGGCCGAGGCGTCGAGGTCGATGTCGGCGGAACGGTTGCCGAACAGGCCACGCTTCTCCACTGGATCCCAGCCGAGCCCCATGCGCACGAAGGTCAGCGCGACGCCGCCGTCCTTGCGGAGGGTGACCTTCTGGCCCTTCACCAGGCTTACCGGGCGGTTCTTCGTGAGGCTGACCTCCGCAGGCTGTGCCGGAGGTGTCTGCTGTGCCGGAGGCGGTGTCTGCTGCACGGGCGGGGCCGGAGCGGGCGTGGGAGCGACGGGCTGAGGCGCGGCAGCAGGCTGGGCGGGTGCGTCGTCGACGCTGACCCCGTGATCGGTCACCAACGCCGCGAAACCGCCCGCATATCCCTGGCCCACGGCGCGGACCTTCCACGCGCCCTGGCGCCGGTACAACTCCAGCGCGATCACGATGGACTCGGTGCTCAGTCCGTCGATCCGATACTCGTACAACACCGTTCCCGCACTGTCGGACACGCGCGCGGTGGGCGGTGCGAACCGGCCGAAGCTACTCGACGCGTCGTCGAGGGTGATCACGGCGCGCACCTGATCGATGTCGGCGGGAACCTGCGCGAGCGACACGGCGAGCGAGGCCGCCTGCCCGGGCGCGCCGGATACGAGACGCACACCCGGCCCGGTGGGCTGGTTGAAGAACACGAAGTCGGCGTCGGAGCGCACCTTGCCGTCGGCCTTGACGAGCAGTGCGGACAGATCGGCGGGCGTGGTCAGCTCGAGCGAGACGACGACGTCGGACGCGGTGAGCGGTCCGTTCTGACCCTTGGAGAGCGGAGTCGGCAAGAGATGTGTCCTCACTGTGTCGGTGACCGGGCACCTTCTACTCTACGAAGTGACCGGAAGACGAGCGGATCGGGCGAACCAGGCGAGGATCTCCTCCCCGGCAGTGACGCCCGTGGCGTCGGTCACCGAGACGGTCGGGTGGCGCCAGTCCATCAGTTCGAGTTCGCCGTGGCGAGGCCGGATCGCGGCGTCGGCGGCCTTCAGCATCTCCGCATCGAGCGCACCGTCACCCGCGGCGAAGACCGGGGCGTCGTAGGTAAGCACCCCGCGGTCTCGGAGCCGGCGGTGCACCTCTGCCACCGCGCGGCTCTTGCACACGCTGTTCGGCATCGTGTAGATCTTCCGGCCCTGCTGCGACGCGTTCCAGCCGCGCGTCGAACACCACTCGTGCCAGTCGTCGAGAAATCCCGCCGGTTGCGCTGCGACGTCGACGACGAGGTAGCAGAACAACTCGTCGGCGATGCGGAACTTCGACACCCAGTCCTCGGAGATTCGGCGGCGCAGTTCGGTCGTCATCTCGTCGAGGCTCGCACCCCCCGCGCGTACCGCTGCTTCCACGGTCCTGCGCCAGTGCGGGTCGAGATGCCCGTCCTCGAGGATCGACCCACCGTTGCTCGCGATTGCATAACGCCACGGACCGCCGGGGAGGTCGATGCGGCGGAACTGTTCGGGTGTGCGCGTGGTCGTCGGCACCATCGCGACCTCGCCGGCGAGCGTCCGAAGCTGTTGCGCAGCAATGTCGGTGACGTACGACAGCGGCGCGCTCTCGTAGTGCTCGACACAGAGTAGATCTTGCGTGTCGAACTGGTCGCCGGTCATCGCGGCGCGCGAATAGATGAGGGTGCGGTCGAGATCGGTGGCGACCAGTGCGGTCGCAGTGCTGGTCACGGCAGGTCCTTGATCAGTCCCATGCAGGAGTAGGCCAGGTCGGGAACCTCCTCGACGGGAACGTCGCGAGCGGCCGCGAGCATCCGGATATGGGCGTGCTCGTCGGCGGTGATGTCGCGCACCAGAACCTTCCAGGGAACGCGGCGCAACAGCACGCGGGTGGTCTCTCCGACACCGGGTTTGACGAAGTTGACGCTCGAGATGCCGTACTGCGCCCGTACCCGCTCGACGGACTCCCAGCCGGCCCAGGTGGGGGTGCGGTCGGATTCGAGCACTGCCTGCGCGGCCGATGCGACGTCGCCGCACGTGTCGAACTCCGCGGCGACGGCGTCCAGCAGATGATTCGACACGTCGTCCGCGGCCAACTCGGCGTAGAACTTGGCGCCGTGGAACTCCCCGGGGCCGATCAGGCTGTCGTTGAGGACCGTTCGTGAGACCAGTCCGGAGACGGTGGAGTTCAGGCAGGCGGAGGCGATGAGAAAGTCGTCGCGCGTGCCGTAGGTGCGGACGCAGTGGCCGGGGTCGGCGAGTACCGCGAGATCGTCGGACAGGACGGGACCGCCTCGCGCGGTGTATTCGGCGAGCGCAGCGGACAGTTCACGCGCGATCGCGCCTTTGCCCGTCCAGCCGTCGACGAAGACGACCGACGCGGGAGCGTGCCGCGCGGTGATGTGGTCGAGAGCGGCGGAGTCGATGCCGCGACCCCGGACGATCGACACGGCGTAGTGCGGCAGCGTCAGACCGTGGTGGTGCAGCGCCCATCGACGGATCAGGATGCCGATCGGGGTGCCCGCCCGCGCGAGCGACACGAGGGTCAGGTCGGTTCCGCGTTCGGAGAGAAGCAGTTCGGTGACCGTGCCCACCGCGTGCGCCAACCGGCCCGCAGTGCCGGCCAGTGCCTTGTCGAACAGTTCGCGGTAGGCGGCGTCGGGTTGGTACTCGATCGGCAGGGACTCCGCGTAGTGCGCGAGACCCGCCTGGATCCGCGCCTCCCGTTCGGCGATGTCGCCCTCGAGGTCGGCGTGGGAGAGATCCTTGAGCAGCCACGTCACCTCGTCGGGCGCGTAGGAGCCGAACTCGGGTCCGGTCAGTGGCACGGTCATACGGTCTCCCTGTGGGTGCGCAGCACCGTCGGATCGGTGGCGGGCACGATCACGACGAGGACGTCCTCACCGGCAGCAGTGAGCACGTCGAGAACACCTCCCGGTGCGCGCAGGCGGTCGGTGTCGGCGGGCGAATCGATGACGAGGATCAGCTCGGCGCGGACTTCGGTGGACGTAGGCCACTGCGCGTTGTAGAGGAAGCGCGGCACCTCGTTCTCGAACTCGCTGTCGATGTGTTCGGGTGCGGTGAAACGGAATCCGCGGCGCAGCGGATATCCGTCGACGTCCATCACGTGGACGGGGGAGCGGGTCGTGGTCTGGAACAGTGCGGGAGTGCCGCGGTCGACGAGTGCCTCGGCGAGTCGCAGCGGCAGATACATCAATTCCTCGTGTCCGACGACGACGGCGGGTCGCCGGGCGTCGCGTACGTCCGCGATCGTGTCGGCGAGCGTCGACAGAGCCGCGTCGAAGGCCGCCGCGTCGGTGCGCAACATCCCGTGCCGCCCGCCGTCGGGCACATGGGACGGCCACGCCGCGTGGAGGAACCGGACGTCGCCGCGTTGCTCCCCCACCGGATTGAGGAGAGGGTCGGGTAACGCCGCGACCCGCGCGACGAGATCGTCGGGGACGACGGATCGTCCGGCGGCCAGGCTCACGTGCTCGATGCTCGTGCCGAGTTCCGCGGCGACCTCTGCCGTCCGGCGGCGATCCTGTTCCGACCGCATGTCGACGAGGGAGGCGAGGACGTAACGATTACGCGGATGATCGCGGTGCAGCGCGCGGATGGCGTCGAGGGCCGTTGCTCCCGTGGAGATCTCGTCGTCGACGAGCACGAGCGGCGCGGCGTTGGCGAACAGTGCGCCGGAGGTCGGCTGCAGCAGGTGGAAGGTCGCGTGCGAGTGCCCCTCCTCGAATCCGGTGAGCACCTCCGCTCCGGGAACCTGGCGTCGCGTCGAATGCAGACAGCATGCGGCGTCGAGGGCGTCGGCCACGCAGTGACCGAGACCCGTTGCGGTCTCGGCGAATCCCATGACGACGGCGTCGGATGCCGCATCGCCGAGGAGGTCGGTGACGAGCCGGCCGAGCCGGTCACCGGCGCCGCGCACCGCGGCCGGTTCGGTGGGGATGTGCTTGCCGAGAACCGTGGAGACGAGCAGGTGCGCACGTCGTGGATTGCGTCGCAGCCCGGGCCTGACGAGCTCGGGAACCGTGAAGCCACATGACGACTCCGCATGTTCGAGAGCGAAACCGAGCTCTGCGGTGGCCCAGGGGATGTCGAGAGTATCGGTCATCGGTCCACCAACGCCGTCAGCAGGTCGACGAAGGTGATCCCCTTGCGGGTGACACCGAACACCGACGCGCGCAACAGGGTCTGCTCGGCCCACGTACGGTGGGGTCGTCGTTCGTTCATCTTGTTCCCGTATCCCGAGGCCTGCACACCACCGGTGTCGCGATCGAGGATGTCGGTCGCATCGTGGAACTCCTCGTGGGTCACGGCCGACAGGGCATGCACCGCAGCGACATGCGACGGATGGATGACGGTCTTGCCCTGGATGCCGTTGGCGCGGTCGAGGGCGATCTCGCGCAGCAGACCGTCGAGGTCGCGGCTGACGAGCTGCTGACGGAACAGCACGGCATCCTGTTCCTCGAAGGGTGTCGAGCGCAGCATCGGTCGGAACATGCGTTCGTGGTCGGCAAAGTACTCCCAGACGGGCCCGGTGATGACGAAACCCGTTCCGTCGGTTCGCCCGAGGTGGTTGACGATGTCGGCGATCACGTCGACGACGACCCGGACGTCGTAGATCGTCAGGTCGCGGTCGCGCCGGATACCGAAGGTCGCGCACATGTCGGTCGCGCCGATCCGGACGGCGAGGATGCGGTGGCGATGTTCGGCGAGGATGCTCGAGATCGCACGCAATTCGCCGTCGCGGGTCTCGCGGTGGACGACCTCGGCCGACTCGATGACGGGCATCGCGTAGAGGTGACGGCCGAGGAGGTCCGACGCCGCGGCCACCGCCTCGAGGAAGACGGGGCCGGTGTGTGCGGTGAACTTGGGCACCACGAATCCGGTCAGCACGGCCTTGCCGGCGCCGAGCATAGACGCGATCCGCCCGACACCGTCGGCGGTGCGGACACGGACGAACAACATCATCGGCGTCGGTCCGCGTTCGGCGAGCGCATCGAGTGTCGCGACGGCGTTCTGCAGGCCCTGCTCGACCTCGTCGTCGGCGACGGCGTCCTCGAGGTCGAGCACCATCGACGTCACACCCTCGGCCGCACGTTTCGAGATGGTCGTGACGAGATCTCCGCGCGTCGCGGGTACGTAGAGCGTGGCGCCGAGAGCGGTCGCCAGGCGGTCGCGATCGTCGCTGTGCCCGAACGGCTCGGGACGGTGCAGGAACAACTCCTCCATCGTCGCGCCGTCGAGATGCCGAAAGTGCTGCATGGCGCGCACTTCGGTAAGCGTGGCCCCCCTCATGCGTTCTCGGTCCGTCCTCTCATCCGATCGACCACTCCTGCGATGAAGGTAGACACCGCATCCAAATCTCTGACGTAGGCCCAGTAGTCGGGGTGCACACCGGTGAGTGCGTCGACGGCCCTGTCGATCCGGCTCAACTGCGAGTCGAGAACGGAACCCCATTCTGCGGTGAGACCGCGTTGCACGGCCAGGTGTTGTGCGTCACGGAGGTGGAACCGTACCTCGTCGACCTTGGCCCCCGGATTCTGCCGGACGGAGCGCAGCGTGGCGAGTCGTGCGGTCACGGCGTCGACGAGTTCCTCGGCGCGTGACAGCTCGGCGCGGATCGCCGCGACCAGCTCGAGCGCTTCCTCGGGGCGGCCGTCCTTCGCCGCCGCCCGTGCGCGTCCGAGCTGGTCCTCGGCGCGAGCGAGCAGTTCTGCGGCCTGTTTCTCGTTCCCGGACAGGTCGGCGGAGCTGGCCGCATTGAACTCGCGCAACAGCGCGGAGAAGGCCGGGGCGAGACCTTCCGCACGGGTCCGGACCGCTCCGATCCTGGTGGTGACCGAGGCGAGGGTGCGAACGGCTTCGTCGCGGCGCCCCGGTGCTGCGGCGAGGGCGTCGAGCAGAGCAGTGGTCGCCTCTTCGACTCGGAGGGCCGCTGTGCGGGTCGCGCCCACGCTGTGCGTTGCATCGAGGCTGTTCAGGGCCTTCTCGAGCGTTTCGGTGGCGGATCGGACCGACGGATAGTTCGCAAAGGAAGCAAAATCCGGGGTCTGCGTCGCGGCGAGGGTGTTGCGCGCTTCGGTACGCATCCGGTGTGCCAGCTCGGGCACCGTGTTCGCCACGGTCGTCATGTGCTCGAGGTGTCCCCGGTTGTTTCCGAAGAATTCATCAAGTGTTCGTGTTGCTTCGGTTATCTGCCGCAGTGCCTGCTCGTAGGCCGGAGCAGGTGCGAGCGGTTGTTCCGGATCCGTCACTGCCAGTTGAAGATACGTCTCACCGGCGCGATAACACGCCTGACGGATGGGATCCCACTGACGGAGCAGGTGCCGTTCGGGTTCGAGCTCGTAGGACGCGGCCACACCGGCCTCGATGACGGACTGGCGCTTGTCCATGTCGAGGAACGCCGCGACCATCGCATCGTGTGCACGACGAGCCGCGGGATCTTCCGTGTTTCCCCCGCCGAACAGGCGGCGCGTCCATCGGCTCGCCACAGAACCGAATGGTACTGGGCGCACGTCCACCGGGCCGATCTGTCACCTTTCCGCCGGTCGGAACTGTGGTTCGTGCGGGTCACGAAGTGAGGCGCGGGACCGGGCATAGTGGATATGGGCGTACCCCACGGCAACAACTAGTGTGGGGAGAAACGCACACCGGGCGTGCCCTATACCGGTACGTCGACCGTTGGAACGATCGAAAGGACCCCGCATGGGCGTCAGCTTGACCAAGGGCGGAAACGTCTCCCTCACCAAGGAAGCTCCGAACCTGACGGCAGTGGCCGTCGGCCTGGGCTGGGACGTTCGCACCACCACCGGCACCGACTTCGACCTCGATGCCAGTGCCATCGCTACCGGGGCCGACAAGAAGGTCGTCTCCGACCAGCACTTCGTCTTCTTCAACAACCTCAAGTCGCCCGACGGTGCCATCGAGCACGCCGGTGACAACCGCACGGGTGAGGGCGAAGGCGACGACGAGGTCATCAACGTCGACCTCGCCGCTACCCCGGCGAACATCGAGAGCATCTTCTTCCCGGTCTCGATCTACGATGCCGATTCCCGCAGCCAGTCGTTCGGCCAGGTCCGCAACGCTTACATCCGCGTCGTCGACCGCGCGAACGGCAACGAACTCGCTCGTTACGACCTGTCCGAGGACGCCTCGACCGAGACCGCCATGGTCTTCGGCGAGCTGTACCGCAACGGTGCGGAGTGGAAGTTCCGCGCCATCGGCCAGGGCTACGCGTCCGGTCTCGCGGGTATCGCCCGCGACTACGGCGTCAACGTCTAGTTCGTTTCTTCCGGGTTCCGGCTTCGGTCGCAGTACCGAAGCCGGAGCCGACGTGCAGTAACCACCCTGCAACGCCCTGATTCCGATTAGAAAGGCCACGCTTCGTGGTTCTGCGAATATTCGGTGCATCCTTCGCGGTCACCGTCGTCTCCCTCGTGGTCGCCTTCCTCTACGGCGGCCCGCAGGCTCTGTTCCTCTGCGTGATCCTCGGCATCCTCGAGGTCTCGCTGTCGTTCGACAACGCGGTCATCAACGCGACCGTGCTGCGGCGGATGAGCGAGTTCTGGCAGAAGATCTTCCTCACCGTCGGCATCCTCATCGCCGTCTTCGGTATGCGTCTGGTGTTCCCCCTCGCGATCGTGTGGGTGGCGTCCGGACTCGGCCCCATCGCGGCACTCGACCTCGCGTTGAATCCGCCGCCGGACGGAGCCGCCTACTTCCCGGACGGCAGCCCCAGCTACGAGACCCTGATCACCGATGCGCATCCGCAGATCGCGGCGTTCGGCGGCATGTTCCTGCTGATGCTCTTCCTGCACTTCATCCTCGAAGATCGCGAGATCAAGTGGCTCGAATGGCTCGAGCGTCCCCTCGCGAAGGCCGGCAAGCTCGAGCAGCTCGAGGTCGTCGTCGCCACCGCGCTGCTGCTCATCACGGCCACCGTGATCGCACCCGAGGACAAGGTCTCGACCGTCATGATCGCCGGCGCGCTCGGCATGATCACCTACATCGCGGTCAACGGACTCGGCGAGATGTTCCACATCCCCGAGGAAGGCGAAGAGCCCAGCGGCGGACCGAGCGGCCTCGCGAAGGCCACCGGTAAGGCCGGCTTCTTCCTGTTCCTCTACCTCGAGGTGCTCGACGCGTCGTTCTCGTTCGACGGTGTCATCGGAGCCTTCGCCATCACGTCCGACCCGATCATCATCGCCCTGGGCCTCGGCTTCATCGGCGCGATGTTCGTCCGCTCGATCACCATCTTCCTGGTGCGCAAGGGCACGCTGTCCGACTACGTGTACCTCGAGCACGGTGCTCACTGGGCCATCGGTGCGCTGGCACTGATCCTGCTGTACTCGATCGGCACCCACGTGCCGGAGGTCATCACCGGCCTCGTCGGTGTCGCCCTGATCGGTGCGGCATTCGCCTCGAGCATCTACCGCAACCGCAAGATCGCGGCGAGAGAAGGCGAAGATGCTGTGAAGACCAGCATCCCCTGATCCTCGACAGTTCGAACCACATGCCGATGGGAGCCCTCGATCCGACATCTCGGATCGGGGGCTCCCATCGCTTTTCCGTACCCCGTGCGCATCCGCGCAGCACTCCGACGAAAGGCTCGACATGGCCATCGACTACAACAAGAAGCCCGAACAGAACGCAGGCGGCGTCAACCTGAGCAAGATCAACCTCACCAAGGAATCCCCGACCGTGAGCCTGTCGAAGGCCGGGTCCGGGCAGGGCGTCACGCGGGTGAACCTCAACTGGTCGCGCGGTGAGCAGAAGAAGGGCTTCCTCGCGAAGCTCACGGGCGCGAGCGGCGGCGTGGACCTCGACCTCGGCTGCCTGTTCGAACTCGCCGATGGTTCCAAGGGAGTCATTCAGGCGCTCGGGAACAGCTTCGGCGCGCTGAACACCCCGCCGTACATCCACCTCGACGGCGACGACCGCACCGGCTCGAACACCGGCGGCGAGAACATGCACGTCAACCTCGAGCGCCCCGAACTGTTCAAGCGTGTGCTGATCTTCGCGATGATCTACGAAGGAGCGCCGAACTGGGCTGCCGTGGACGGCGTCGTGACGCTGACCCCGCCGTCGGGTCCGCAGATCGAGGTGCGCCTGGACTCGCCGAACAACGGCGCGCGCATCTGCGCGATCGCGATGCTGCAGAACACCGGGCAGGGCATCACCGTCGAGCGTCTCGTGCAGTACATCGACGGCAGCCAGTCCGACCTCGACCGCGCGTTCGGGTGGGGCATGCAGTGGCAGGCGGGGCGTAAGTAGCCCCTAGTGCGAAATTCTTTCCGGCCTGGTGGGCCGGTCACGGGAGATCCCGCCGGCGCATGTCGGCGGGATCTCGGTGGTTCCAGGGGTGCAAGCAGGTCAGCGTCGTCGGAGAGCGAGGACCGGAATGGTGCGTTTCCCGCGCGTCTTCTCCTCGACCTCTGCTCGACCGGTCTTGCGGCCACGATGATGCACGAGCGCCATGGGCGCACCCTCGAAGTTGCCGCCGACCCGGCCTCCGTTGGCCCGGAACTCGGCGATCACCTGCGCATTCCAGTCGTCGGACGAACTCATGGGAGAAATCCTCCTGGCTACTGCAGTCGGCTACGAACCACCGTAATCATGTAGAGGACCACGGGGTCCGGAACGAGGAATCACGAGCGGTCGGTGGTCGCCGCCAAGGATCCCAATAGCCGAAGTTTGTCGTCACTGGGCGAGCCGGCAGAGGCCCGGTACACGATCAACTGATGTCCAGGTGCGCTGCGAACGTCGAATGCGTTGTATTCGAGGACGAGATCGCCGACGGCAGGATGCCGGAACTCCTTGGCCTCGTGCTTTTTGCCCCGCACATCGTGCCGATTCCACAGTTCGCGGAACTCCGCGCTCGCATCGTGCACCTCGAGAACGAGGGCACGAACGTCGTCGACCGAGCCGGTGTGGCCCAGAGCGAGCCGGAGATTCGCGACGCACGACGTCGTGGCGCGCTCCCAATCGGTGAAGAAGCGGCGCCCGAAGGGATCGAGGAAGGTCATGCGCACGAGATTGTCGATGCGCTCGAAGCCGCTGTAGAGCGCACCGGCGAGCTCGTTGTACGCGAGAACATCCAACCGGCGGTCGATGATGAGCGCGGGTGTGTGCGACCAGGATGAGAGAAGCTCCCGCAGTGAATCGTCCACGGTCTTCCGCACCGGAGTGGGCGGTGTCGGAGCCAGTCCGGCGAGACGGAACAGGTGCTCGCGCAGGTCGGTGTCGAGAGCCAGTGCGCCGGCGAGGGCGTTGAGAACCGCCGGAGACGGGTTCCGTTCGCGACCCTGTTCGAGTCGCGTGTAGTAGTCGACGCTGACACCGGCGAGCATGGCAACTTCCTCGCGACGCAGACCGGAGACCCGCCGCCCCGACTGCGCCGTGATACCGACATCCCACGGCTGCACGTGTCCGCGTCGCGCCTTGAGGAAGGTTCCGAGTTCGGTGGAGACCATGAGACGACGCTAGCTCCCCGGATGCGGTACAGACAGGCCCTGGTGCACCCAGGCACACACCGGCCTGTTCCGGCCGCCCATCCGCCCCGACAGTGGAACTCGCCGGATCTCCCGGCACCCCGATCCTCATCTGGAGTACACATGACCATCCCCTTCACTCCCGAATTGTTCGAACTCATCCGCGAGAACGCCGGCGGGCATCGTCCGCTCCTGTTCGGCAATGCCCGGATCATCACCGGCGACGCCCTGATCGGCGATTTCGACCGCGGCGACGTCCTGCTCGGTGGCGCTCGTGTGGTCGGTATCGGCCCCGGCCTGTTGACCGCTGCCGACGACGACGGTGCCATCGTCATCGATTGCGCCGGGTGCGTCATCGTGCCCGCAATCGTCGACGTCATCCGGCTCCGTGGATTGCGTCCGACTTCCTTCCGGTCACCATCCGCGCTTGCACCCGGCAATCCGGCAACCTTCGCAATCCTGCCCGTTTCTCGCGACGACTCGGAAACAGATGTGCTGCAACGATTCATCGATGATGCCGACGCCGCGCACACGGTCGTCGTCGACGGTGAGATAACCCTCTGGGGCGGTCGATCGGTCCACGCCGACGACCCGACGGAGACCCCGACCGCCACGGACATGGCATCGGACCGTCATCTCGGAACTTGGATCGACGAAACGGATTTCGTGCACCAGCACCTGACCGCGGACGGTCGCTACGACGAGACCCGCGGTGGACGCCCGCATGCATATCAGGGCTCCTATCGGATCACCGGCGACCGCATCGACTACCGCGACGACCTCGGATTCTGGGCCTTCGGCGAATTCGTCGACGGCACCCTGCAGCACGCCGGTTACACCTTCCGCCGCGCCTGACACTCATCGGAAAGCCACCACAATGAAGACAACTCTCGCCGATTTCACCGCGGCCCACGACAGCGACCGTCCGATCCTGCTGACCGGTGGCGCCGTCGTCACCATGGACCCCTCGATCCCGGACCTCGACGCCGGCGACGTCCTGCTCGTCGGCCCGCAGATCATCGCGATCGGCGCCGACCTACGCTCCGATCCCGGGCGCGGTGCCGCAGCAGCCTCGGCACTCGTGGTCGACACCCGCGGTGCGATCGTCGGCCCCGGTTTCGTCGACACCCACCGTCACGCCTGGGAAGCGCAACTGCGCCGGAGCATTCCCGACGTTTCCGACCTCGGCGAATATGTCATGTCGACCCTGGCCGGCGTCGCCCCGAACTACGCACCGGAGGACATGTACATCGGTACCCGTCTCGCCGCGCTGACCGCGCTCGACTCGGGCATCACCACCATGCTCGACTTCTCGCACAACTCCCGCACTTCCGCGCACTCCGATGCTGCACTGAATGCGCTCATCGACACCGGAATTCGGGGCATGCATGCCTCGATGGGTCCTCACTTCGGTGAGTGGGATCGTCAATGACCCAAGGATATGAACCGGTTGGTGAGCGACTTCCACGGCGCCGCAGACGGTCTCGTCACGGTGCGGCTGGCCGCCCTGGCGACCGACGAGATCGCCGGACCTGCGATCGCCTACGGGCCCGAACTCGCTGCTTTCGCACGTGATCTCGGTGTGTGGACGAGCATCGACGCGGTTTTCGGGATACCGTCGTCGGAGGCGATCCTGCGCTGGGCACGGATGGGGATCCTCGATCCGACCCGCACCTTGATCCACGCGACCGGCCTGACCCCCGAGGCGTGGACGGCGATGGGGGATGCCGGTGTCACGGTTTCCCTCGCCCCGACCTCCGACGCCCAGATCGGCCTCGAATCGGCGGTGCCCGCTGTGGACGAGGCTCTCGCCGTCGGGATCCGGCCGGGTCTGAGCATCGACGTGGAGGTCGCGCTCGCGAGCGACATGTTCACCCAGATGCGGACCCTGCCTGCCATCCAACGCATGCGCGCCACCAATGCTGCATACGGAACGGAGGAGACCCGCAACCGGATCACCACCCGCGACGTCCTCGACTTCGCCACCCTGCGAGGCGCGCAGGCCAACGCGCTCGGGCACGTCACCGGTTCGCTGACACCGGGCAAGGAGGCCGACCTGCTCATCGTCCGCGCCGACGACATCAACAACATGCCGCTCAACGACGCCGTCGGCACCCTCGTGCTCGGCTCCGACGCACGCAACATCGACACCGTCCTCGTCGCCGGCAACCCGCGCAAGTGGGCGGGTTCGCTGGTCGACGAGGACATCGACGCCCTACGCGAGGCCGTGATCCGTTCCCGCAACGCCATCATCGGGCGGGTGGCGGCGACACTGTGACGACCTCCAGGGAAGTGAAGGACATGAAACAAGCCGAGCACCCGTTCGTCGGACTGTGGGCGACCGCCGACGGTAACATCCGCCAGCGTCTCCTGCCGGAGGGGCGATACGTCGAGGCCCGCGGCAGCCGGGAAGCTGCCTACACCGGTGACTACCGGATCGAAGGAACGATGATCTACTACCGTGACGACGCCGGCTTTTCCGCCGACGGTGAGTTCCGCGACGACGTGCTGTACCACGCGGGAATGGTCATGTATCGGCACCTGAGAGCGCGGCAATAGGAGTGCCGATCCGGACGATGGTCATGCGGGCCGTTCGGTCGCAGTCAGGAGCTCGTGCAGCACGCCTTCCTGAAAAGTCCGTGCTTGCCGACCTGAAGGCGGAAGCTCACCGGAGCGTGCTGCGATGGACTGTTCGATCGCCTCGACCGGCTGGTAGCCGGTCCCGAGTAACCGTCGGCCGGCATCGATTTTGGACAGCCACTTCCCGTAGCGATGTCGAACCAGCGCGCGACAGGCTCCGAGGACCGCGTCGTCGGCTCCGGGTGCGGGCCGGTCATCGGCTGGGCCGGGCAGCGCCATCCACCAGCGCAGCGAGTCGACCAATAGGCTCTGTAGTTCCTCCGGTGCCAGCGCGGCGAATGTCTCCGGGGCCGGCGGTCCCGCCAACACCGGGCCGCTCTGGTGCAGGATGCTGCGGTCCAGTCCGTACCAGAACGTCCCGTCGGCTGCCGGGCGGTCTGTGGGCTGAAGTGTCTGCCGGAAGGCCATGTCCGGCCCGTCGTTCAACTCGAGCTCGAAGCCCGGTTCTCCGGTGCCCGACTGCGCCGTAGCCATGGTGTAGACCACCAGTTCCAGGCCACGGGCCGGACATGGCAGGGCGCTGTGCTGCAGCCGAGCGATCAACTCCCGCTTCATCGTTTCGCTCAGGGGGTCGCGGCAGAGCAGGGCGATGTCGATGTCGCTGCGGCCGGGATGGAAGGCGTTCAGGGCGAGCGACCCGGCCGCGTACGCCCCGACGAACTCCGCACCGAGCACCTCCCGGGCAGTGTCCACGACGGCTTCGAGGTATGGCTCTACATCGATATTCGGCACCACCCCATCATGCGCGGCACACCGTGCCGTGCACACGATGCATGCCTCTACGTAGTGAGGCGCACGATGCAGGCCACCCAAGTATGGTCACTGAGCTTTCCGGTCTCCTCCGTGATGGCCCACGTCCGCAGACCTGTGCAGGCCAGGTCGGAAGCGATGTGATCGATCCACGGCCCGTGCTCGACCTCACCACCGGTATGCAGACTCCATCGGCTCATTACCGCCATGGATCGTGGATTACCCCGGTAACCGTGGTTCGTGTCGACAGGCCGCGCGAGCATGCCACCGAAGCGCCTCGATCCGCAACCGAGAGGCGACCAAATTACTGGTTGACACAACAAGTTCTTGGTATCTGGCACAGTACATCGACAGTCTGATCTCGGTCGCACGCTTTGGTAAGGAATGACAGGGCACGTGTGCCGAAAACTATTGTGGGAAAATCGGTTTAATCATAAGGCTATGACTTGGTGTATCTGATGTGGCCCGATCGGTTCGGATGGGGCTGAAGGGGACTGCTGCACGGATAGGTGACATCTGAACTGTGGTGCCGTGAGGCACTGCTGGAAGGATGGACCCCGTGCCCAAGCCCTATCCGAAAGAGTTCCGC
>NZ_JBNQFT010000022.1:0-90555 GCF_050321925.1 Rhodococcus sp. IEGM1339 | reverse complement strand
AGTGGCTGCATGACTACAATCACCATCGGCCCCACACCGGGATCGGTGGACAGTCACCTATAGACCGCGTCGGCGTTCACAACGTCCCCGGGAATTACAGCTAGGCGAGTCTGATTGCTGCGTCGATCTATGGGGTGAGGGCAGTGGCCGACATCGCGGTCCGAACTATCGCGGTCCGAACCTACCGGAGTCCGAAAGTACCGCGGTCCGAAACTATCTGATGCGCATCTTCTACAATGAGGATGCGCGTATGCACATGCATACGCACACGCACACTCCTTGGACGCCGTAGCGAGCTTCCGGGCAGACGGTCGCAGACGTCGTCCCCCTGGCTCGTTTCCCCGCCCATCAAAAAATGAACGACCGCGGACTAGCTCGGATCAAGGCGACATCCCCTCAGCATCATGACGCGCTTGTGATGCAACTGAATATAGGAAGCTTAGAGATGACGCAACCAGGACAGACCACCACGACTTCGCACGAAGCGATCGATGCGTTCAAGAGAATCGTCGGCGACGAACATGTACTGACCTCTGAGCGTGCCACGATGCCATTCAGCAAAGGCTATCGATTCGGCGGAGGACCAGTCTTCGCCGTGGTGCGCCCCGGCACGCTGGTCGAGATGTGGCGGGCGCTGCAGGTATCCGTCGACAACAACCTCATCGTCATCCCGCAGGCATCGAACACGGGCCTGACTGGTGGATCCGGCCCCGGCTTCCAAGACTACGATCGCCCCATTGTGATCATCTCGACTCACCGCATCGATGAGGTGCACCTCATCAACGACGCGCGCGAGGCGATCTCGCTCGCGGGCACCCCGCTGACACACCTGACCGACGCGCTCGCCAAGCACCAGCGCGAGCCGCACTCGGTGATCGGGTCGACATCAATCGGCGCCTCGGTCATCGGCGGCATCGCGAACAACTCGGGCGGCAGCCAGATTCGCAAGGGTCCGGCATTCACGCGCGAAGCGATCTTCGCCCGCGTCAACGACGACGGCAAGGTCGAGCTGGTCAATCACCTGGGCATCTCGCTCGGAGACGACCCTGAGGTCGCACTCGACCGTCTACAGCGCGGCGAGTGGTCTCCCGAGGATGTCACCCCAGCCCCCGAAGACTCGAACGAGACCGAGTACGCCGAGCACTTGCGCAAGATCGTGCCTTCGCCTGCTCGCTACAATGCGAACCCCGAGTACCTGTTCGAGGCATCCGGCTCGGCCGGCAAGCTGATGGTGTTCGCGGTGCGCACCCGCACCTTCCCTCGCGAAGTGCACCCGACCGTGTTTTACATCGGCACGAACAACACGCACGAGCTCGAAGAGATCCGTCGGTTGTTCCTCGAAGCCGACATGCCGCTGCCTATCTCTGGTGAGTACATGGGCCGCAGTGCCTTCGACTTGGCCGAGAAGTACGGCAAAGACACCTTCGTCTTCCTGAAGTTCATGAGTCCAGCGCTGCAGACGCGCATGTTCTCGTTCAAGACGTGGGCCAACGGCTTGTTCTCGAAGATTCCCGGCATTGGTCCGACCTTCGCCGACACGGTATCGCAAGCCATGTTCAGCGTGCTGCCCAACCAGCTGCCCAAGCGCATGATGGAGTACCGCAACCGTTTCGAGCATCACCTGCTGCTCACCGTCAGCGAGTCGCAGAAGGCCGCGAGCGAGAAGATGCTCAAGGAGTTCTTCGCAGAGCCCGAGCACACTGGTGAGTTCTTCATCTGCACGTCTGATGAAGAAAAGAGCGCGTCGCTCAACCGGTTCGGCGCGGCCAGTGCCGCCACTCGCTACGCCGCGTTGAAGCGCCGGCACATCGCAGGGCTCATCCCCATCGATGTGGCCCTGCGTCGCGACGATTGGAACTGGCTCGAGGTGCTGCCGGAGGAGATCGACGACCAGCTTGAGGTCAAGGCGTATTACGGGCACTTCTTCTGCCATGTGATGCACCAGGACTATGTCGCCAAGCAGGGCGTGGATCCCGAGGCGCTGCACGACCGCATCCAGCACCTGCTGGAGGAGCGCGGCGCGAAGCTGCCCGCCGAGCACAACTACGGTCGCATCTACAAGCTGCCGGAGTCCATGGAAGAGCACTTCAAGGAGCTCGATCCGACGAATACGTTCAACGCCGGTATCGGCGGCACGTCGCCGCACAAGGACTGGGCCTAAGTCCCCAAGGTAGCGCGACGCCGTGAGAGCCTGAGCGATGTCTTATCCATCTCGGGTGGACCTAGGTGTAGTTCTCGGCCGGTCGTCTCGAACCGCCGATTCGACGACGAACGCCCCCGAGCCGCGGAAGGACTCGGGCGCGTTCCGGTCGACGGGGAGCACCGTCGGGCGGAGGACCGACCGTCACCCCGCCATCGCCGCGACCGGCGACACCCGGCTCGCGCGCTGGGCGGGGACGAGCGAGGCGACGACGCCCGCCACACCCCCCACCAGGACGATCGCCGCGAGCTGCCACCACGGCACCGAACCTGGTGCGATGTGGCCCGGGCCGATTACCGAGGCCGTGCCGGCCGCCCCGAGCAGCAGGCCGAGCACCACGCCGAGCAGCGACGCCACGCCGGCTATGATCGACGCCTCCCGCACGAGCAGACTCCGCACACCGGCCCGCGAGAGACCCACCGAGCGCAGCATCGCGGTCTCCCGTCGCCGCTCGAGCACGGACAACGCCATCGTGTTGCCCACGCCGATCAGGGCGATCACCACGGCCACGGACAGCAGCCCGCCGACGATCAGCAGCATCGTGTCGAGGATCTTCTCGAGCATCTGCCGCATCTGCACCGCACCGACCACCTCGCTGCCCGGAACCTCGGCCGCGGCGACCCGAGACAGGTCGTCGGAAACGGCGACGAGGTCCTCGTCCGACATTCCTCGATCGAGTTTCAGCCACACGGTGTCCGCCGTGACGGGGCCGGCGACGGCGGTCAGGTCGCTCCACTCGATCATGTCGGGCATCCCCGGCTCGGTCGTGGCGACGGTCAGCTCGCGGGTGCCCACCGGGCCGCCGACGGTGATGACGGCTCCGTCGTCCACGCCCACCGACCTCGCCAGAGAGCGTTCGAGCACGATCGTCCCGGCCTCGGGCAGGCGCACGTCGGTCCGGACGGTCGAGGCCATCGCCGCGGGATCGACGCCGAGGACCGACGCCTCCGTGCCGCCGATCGTGAGGTCGACCGCCGCGAGTTCGGCGCCGCTGCTCACCCGGTCGACCGCCGTCAGCCGCTCGGTCACCTCCGGTGCGAGCCCGTCGCGTTCGGGCGCGGTCACGGCCATGTCGACGGGGAACTGCTCGTCGATCACGTCCGGCGCCCCGGCCTCGAGCGTGCCGATCCCCACGACGAGGGTCGAGGTCAACGTCACGCCGATGAACAGCGCGGTGGCCGTCGACGCGGTGCGGCGCGGATTGCGCCGGGCGTTGCCGGCGGCGAGCACCGCGAGCGGGCCACCGGCACGGGCGAGCACGTCCCCCACCGCACCGACCGCGGCGGGCACGAGACGGCGGGAGGCGAGCACCACACCGACGAACAGCAGCAGTCCACCCGGGCACGCGACGAGCACGTTCGCCATGACGACCCCGAGACCGAGCAGGGCCGTGCCCCCGACGATCGCCAGCGCGGCACAGATGCGGCGCACCCACGAATCGCGCACCGGTTCGGGGCGGGTCTCGAGGGGCTGCAGGGCCGCGAGCGCCCGCACGCGGGTCGCCGCCCGCGCGGCACCGTTCGCGGCGACCACCGTCATGCCCGTTCCCACGATCAGACCCGCGATCACCGTGGTGGCCGTCACCGAGACCGACGTGAGCGGGATCGGGGCGTCCACGGCCCGCGCCGCGGACACCACGGCCGCGGCGAGTCCGGACCCGCCGAGCACGCCGAGGACGGCCGCGACGAGGCCGACGACGAACGCCTCGCCGCGGACACTGCGGCGGACCTGGGTGGACGTCACGCCCACGCAGCGCATCAGGGCCAGTTCGCGGGTGCGCGCGGCGAGCAGGACGGAGAAGGTGTTGGCGATGACCAGGCCGGCCACGACCACCGAGATCGCCGCGAAGCACAACAGGACGTTGCGCAGCAGGGCGACGTCCCCGACGTAGTCGTCGGCGACCGCCGTGGCGCGATCGGCACCCGGCACGACGTCGACGCCCGGCACCGGCGCGAGTGCCGCTCGCACGGCGTCGGCGTCACCGACTGCACGGACCTCCCAGTCCGTCGTGTCCCCGGACCACGACCGCACCTGCGCGGCGTCGCCGAAGACCGATCCCGGGCTCAGGGCGAGCGGTGATCCGTCGAGATCGACGACACCGACGACCTCCACGGTGGTCGGGGGGACGGAACCCGTCGGGCCGGCGACGGTGATCTCGTCACCGATCGCCCGGCCGGACGACGAGCCGACGGCGATCTCAGCCGGGTTCGACGGCCAGCGTCCGTCCCCGAGCTGCTGCCACCGCAGGGCGCCCTCGGGTGCGATGCTCGTCGCGGTGCCGTTCGAGGACGACCCGTCGGCTCCGATCAGCCGGACGGGACCGCTGACGTCGAGCGCCGCCGCCTCGACGCCCGGTGTCGTAGCGACCAGCGTGAGCACCTCGTCGGGTGCGACGGTGGAGTCGGCGGGAAGAGCGACTGCCGCGACCCCCTCATACCGGGCCGCCGTGGATTTCGAGACCGACGCACTCACCGTGTCGCCGAGCACGAGGGTGGTGACGACGAACGCGACCGCGACGAAGACCGCCAGCACGGACGCGACGTACCGCCCCCGATGGGCGCGGGCCTGGGCCAGGACGAGATGCCTCATCGGACCGGCACCACCGTTCGGGAGGTGCGCAGGTCGCGCATCGCATCGATCACCGAATCCGCTGTGGGTTGCGCGATCTCACCGGCGAGCCGGCCGTCGGCGAGCAGCACCACCCGATCGGAGTAGGAGGCCGCGACCGGATCGTGCGTCACCATCACCACGGTCTGACCGGTCTCCCGCACGCTCGACCGGAGCATCGAGAGCACCTCCCCGCCGGACTGCGAGTCGAGGTTTCCGGTGGGTTCGTCGGCGAAGATCACGTCGGGCTGCGGCAGGAGCGCCCGCGCGACGGCGACGCGTTGCTGCTGACCGCCGGACATCTCGTGGGGAAGGTGGTCGAGCCGGTCGGTCAGACCGAGCCGGCCGGTCACCTCGTCGAACCACTCGGGCGTCGGGCGCGAGCCGGCCAGCCGCATCGGCAGCAGGATGTTGTCGCGGGCGGTGAGCACGGGCAGCAGATTGAACGCTTGGAAGACGAATCCGATGCGGTCGCGGCGCAGTTCGGTGAGCACCGCATCGGGGGCGGTGCTGATCTCGACGTCGGCGCGGCGGCCGTCGCCGTGGAGGATCACGCGCCCGGAATCGACACCGTCGAGACCGGCGAGGGTGTGCATGAGTGTCGACTTGCCGGATCCGGACGGTCCCATGATCGCGGTGAAGCGTCCCCGCGCGAAGGCGACGGACACCCCGTCGAGGGCACGCACCTCGGCGTCGCCGCGCCCGTAGACGCGGGCGACCCCCTGAGCCGAACATGCCGGTACGAAAGAGCTGATCGAAGTCATGCTTCGACGCTAGAAACGATGCGGCGCACGCACATCGACCCGCGAGTCGATCTTCGCCGCCCCGGTGTCCTACGCCGGGAGGACCGGTCGTCTCCGGGATGGCACCACGGTCCTACTCCCCCGAGCCGAGCAGATCGTCGGGATGCACGAGACCGGCGCGGAAGGCGAACAGCACCGCCTGCACGCGGTCGCGCGATCCCGTCTTCGCCAGCACCCGGCCCACGTGGGTCTTGACGGTCGTCTCGGAGAGCACGAACCGCTCGGCGATCTCCCCGTTGGTCAGGCCGTGTGCCATCGCGACGAGCACCTCGAGTTCGCGTGGAGTCAGATCCTCGGGCACCGCGACCGGCACCGCGCGCCGCTCCGCACCGTCGAGCAACGGCGAGACATGGTGCAGCAGTGAGCGGGTGGCGCGCGGGGCCATCACGGCGTCACCGCGGTGCACCGTCCGTACCGCGGCCAGCAGGTCCTCGGGCGGCGCGTCCTTGAGCAGGAAGCCGCTCGCACCAG
The DNA here is from genome assembly GCF_050321925.1 of Rhodococcus sp. IEGM1339. NCBI lineage: Bacteria > Bacillati > Actinomycetota > Actinomycetes > Mycobacteriales > Nocardiaceae > Rhodococcus > Rhodococcus sp. IEGM1339. Next base: position 84,474 of record NZ_JBNQFT010000022.1, on the reverse strand, counting down.
CGGCGATCGCCTGGACGATGTAGTCGTCGTTGTCGAAGGTTGTGAGCACCACGACCTTCGGCGCGTCGGCCGAGCGCAGCAACGACCGCGTCGCCGAGATCCCGTCGACCCGCGGCATCTGCACGTCCATCAGCACGACGTCGGCGCGGACCCGTTCGAGTTCGGCGACGGCGGCCTCGCCGTCGGACGCCTCGACGACGACCTCGATGTCCGGCTGCGATTCGAGCACCATGCGGAAACCGGCGCGCACGAGTTGCTGGTCGTCGACGAGCCCGATACGGATGGTCGTGTCGGATCGGGTGTCGCGGGCGGGTTCGGTCACGGACGCCACCCTAGGGGGGAGACCGCCGGTGCGGGCAGTTCGGCACGGACCCGGTAGCCGCCACCGTCTCTCGGACCGGCCGCCGCGCGACCGCCGTGCAGCCGGGCCCGCTCCTCGATACCGGTCAGCCCCTGCCCACCCGGGCGGGCCTCGACGAGCGCCGCCGCTCCCCTGCCGTCGTCGACGATCTCGACGACGAGCGTGTCGGGCCGCCAGTCGAGACGGACGTGGGTGCGGGCGCGGGGACCCGCGTGCTTGAGGACATTGGTGAGCGATTCCTGCACGATCCGGTAAACCGACAGCCCCAGTCCCTCGGGCACCTCGCGGCTCTGCCCGTCGACCGAGAACTCGACCTCGAGCCCGCTCGTGCGCATCTGCTCGACGAGCGCCGGCACGTCGCCGACGCCTGGTGTGGTGGTGAACTCGCGCGGCGTGTCCTCACGGAGCACCGACAGCAACCCGCGCATGTCGGTCAACGCGCGACGCCCGGTCTCGGCGATGGTGGTCAACGCCCCTGCGGCCGCCTCCGGGTTCGTCGCGGCGGCGTAGCGACCACCGTCGGCCTGCGCGATGATCGCCGTGAGCGAGTGCGCGACGATGTCGTGCATCTCCCGGGCGATGCGGGTGCGCTCCTGGGTGGCGGCCAGTTCGGCCTCCTTGAGGCGTTCGAGTTCGAGCAACCGGTTGCGCTCGGTGAGCGAATCCATCTCGCGCAAACGCAACCCGCGGACCCGGCCGAACGCCCACACACCAGCGAGGAAGACCGCGACGAAGGTGGCCGTCACGAACGCTTCGAGCGCGGTGCGGCCGTCGTAGCCGAAATAGAGCACTCCGGCGAGTGCGCCCCCAACCACCGCGACGGGCAGCGCGGTGTTGGCGGCCCACCGCGGAGCGTAGGCGGCGAGCGCGTACACCGCGATCGGCACCGCGATCGCCGCGATCGGCAGGACCTCCGGCAGGACGAGCAGGTGCGCGTAGGCGGCGAGCGCGACGAGCGAACCCGCCACCACCGGGCGGGTCCTGCGCCAGGCCAGCGGCAGCGTGAGCGCGAGGGTGACGAACAGACCCGCCACCGATCGCGCGTCCGCCACGTGCAGGGCGACCCCGAACAGGGCGAGCACCGCGGCCAACGCCCCGTCGATCACTCCGGTGTGCCCGCGGGCCCACCGGTTCCAGCGTTCGAGCAGCGGGGTCGTCTGCACGGCGACGCTCCGTCAGCCGAGCAGCTTCTGCCGCAGCGCCTCGTCCTTCTCGAGCACCATCTGCTCGAGACCCGCCTGGAACTTCTCCATCTGCTCGCGCAGCGCCGGATCGGAGGCACCGAGGATGCGCGCGGCGAGCAGACCCGCGTTGCGGGCGCCGCCGATCGAGACGGTGGCGACGGGGACACCGGCGGGCATCTGCACGATCGACAGGAGCGAGTCCATACCGTCGAGGTACTTCAGCGGCACCGGAACGCCGATCACCGGCAGCGGGGTCGCCGAGGCGACCATGCCGGGTAGGTGGGCGGCGCCGCCGGCGCCCGCGATGATGACCTTGATCCCGCGGCCGGCGGCGTCCTTGGCGTAGTCGAGCATCCGCTGCGGCGTGCGGTGCGCCGAGACGACACCCACCTCGAAGCGGATCCCGAACTCGACCAGCGCCTCGGCCGCGGCCTGCATGGTCGGCCAGTCCGAGTCGCTGCCCATGATCAGGCCGACCTGTGCACACTGTGCCACGTCACTCACCGATTTCTCCCGTGTGTTCGTTCCAACCGTCGGTCCACACCGCGTGCGAGAGCCAGTGCGCCGCGCGTTCCGCGCGTTCGCGCACGGCGGCGACGTACTCGGGATCGTCGATCGACCCGGACGGCGCGCCGAGCACGTTGACGTGGCCGATCTTGCGGTCCTTGCGCTCACCCTTGCCGTAGAGGTGCACGTGCACGTCGGGCATCCGGGCGAACAGGTGGTGCAGTCGCTCGTCCATGCTCATCGCCGGCGCCTCGGGCGCGCCGAGCACGTTCGCCATCACTGTCACCGGCGCGATCGGGCTCGTGTCGCCGAGCGGGTAGTCGAGCACGGCGCGCAGGTGCTGTTCGAACTGGCCGGTGCGGGCACCGTCCATGCCCCAGTGACCGGAGTTGTGCGGACGCATCGCCAGTTCGTTGACGATCAGCTCACCGGAGCGCGTCTCGAACAGCTCGACCGCCATGACACCGACGACGCCGAGCTCACCGGCGATGCGCAGCGCGAGCTGCTCGGCGGCGGTGGCGACGTCCTCGGGCAGGTTCGGGGCGGGTGCGATGACGACGGCGCACTGGCCGTCGCGCTGGACGGTCTCGACGACCGGCCACGACGCGCCCTGGCCGAACGGGGACCGCGCGACCATCGCCGACAGCTCGCGCGTCCACTCGACCTTCTCCTCGGCGAGGAGCGGGACACCGGCAGCGAGCTGGTCGGCGACGACCCGCTCGAGTTCGGCGTGGTCGTCGAGAATCCACACGCCACGGCCGTCGTAGCCACCGCGTGCGGCCTTGAGCACGTACGGATCGCCGAGCGCGTCGAGGGCGGCGCGGGCATCCTCGACGGAGGTGATCTCCGCGAACTTCGGCATCGGTGCGCCGAGCTCACCGAGCCGCTTGCGCATCGCGATCTTGTCCTGGGCGTAGATCAGGGCCTGCGGGGGCGGCAGCACCGCGACGCCTTCGCGCTGCAGGACCTCGAGATGTTCGGTCGGGACACCCTCGTGATCGAAGGTCAGCGCGTGCGCGCCGGTCGCGGCGCGGCGGAGGGCGTCGAGGTCGTCATGGCTGCCGAGCACCACATTCGGGCTGACCTGCGCGGCGGGTTCGTCGGCGCTCCCGGCGAGCACGCGGAGCGTCTGGCCGAGCGCGATCGCCGCCTGATGGGTCATCCGCGCGAGCTGTCCACCACCGATCATCGTGACGACCGGCATGCCCGTCGTCAGGGTGCGGGGCGTATCGGATCTGGGGGACGATTCAGGTCTGCCTGTCACGGCTGTCCATGGTGTCACAGCATGTCGTGACGTCGTTCCGCTGCTCCCCCGCCGAGCGTCGAGGGACCTCCCACCGGCCCGCCCAGCGGTGTGGGAATGCCGACATGTGCGGTCGGGTTCCGGAAATTCACCTCTTCGTTTCGTACACTTCTCCAAGTGACAATCGTCGATGAAGCGTTGAGCAGAGTTCCCCAGCCTTTCCGGGGGCTGTTGCTCCGGCATCGCGAATTGATCAAATTCGCCATCGTCGGCGGCACCACCTTCGTGATCGACTCGGCGATCTTCTACACGCTCAAGCTCACAGTTCTGTCCGAGAAGCCGGTGACCGCCAAGATCATCGCCGGTGTCGTCGCGGTGATCTGCTCGTACATCCTCAACCGCGAATGGTCCTTCCGTAATCGCGGCGGTCGCGAGCGCGCCCACGAGGCGTTCCTGTTCTTCTTCGTCAGCGGTATCGGCGTCGTGCTCTCGTTCATCCCGCTATGGATCTCGAGTTACGTCTTCGACCTGCGCGTACCCGAGGTGAGCCTCGCGACGGAGAACATCGCCGACTTCGTCAGCGCGTACATCATCGGCAACCTGCTGCAGATGATCTTCCGCTTCTACTGCTTCAAGAAGTTCGTCTTTCCGGAGGAGATGGTCCCGGACGCCCCCCTGGGCGAGCCCAGCGAGCAGCTCGACCGCTCCTGACGGGAAGAAGGTCTAGCGGGGTTCGCGCGTGCCGGTCGGCGTACAGGTGTCCCGATCGCGGGGCGCGCCGAGGAACAGCGCAAACAGTGCCGGCCGGCGTCGCTGCAGTTCGAGGCGACCGCCGTCGGCCTCCGCGAGGGCACGTGCGAGCGCCAGTCCCACCCCGGTCGACCCGCCCCCGGAGAAGCCGCGGTCGAAGACGTACGGCGCGACCTCGTCGCTGACACCCTCTCCCTCGTCGGCCACCTCGACACACACCGTGACGTCGCCGCGGGTCGCGACCTGCCGCACCGAGACCGTGCACGTGCCTCCTCCGTGCACGAGCGCGTTGTCGACCAGCACCGCCACCGCCTCACGCAACCGCGAACCGGTCACCGCCGCCCGCAACGACGGATCGCCGCGCAACACCAGCTCCCGTCCCGCCTCCTCGTAGGGACCGCGCCAGTCGGCGACGACACCGGTGAGTTCGCCGACCACCGAGACGTCGGTGCGCTGGTCGGCACTGCTGTCGCGGGACTGGCGCACGAGACCGTCGATCGCGGTGGTCAGCCGGTCCACCTGTGCCATGGCCGCCTCGGCCTCCTCCACCACGGCAGGATCCTCGTGGGTGGACAACTCGTCGAGCCGCAGCCGGATCGCGGTCATCCGGGAGCGGAGCTGATGCGAGACGTCGCCGACGAGCGCGTGCTCGCGCTGCAGGCGGTGCGAAATCTCGACGGCGGCCGAATCCAGCACGTCGGAGACGCGATCGAGTTCGGGGATACCGTGCCGCCGGGCCACCGGGCGGAAGTCGCCCTCGGCGAGACGGGCCGCCCGGTTCGCCACGTCGCGCAGCGGGTCGGCGAGTCTTCGGGCGGTCGCCACCGCGACCAGCGCCCCGGCCGCGACGGACAGCAGCACCAGCAGGCTCACCGCGGCGAGCACCTGCTGCTGCAGAGTTCGCATGCTCTCCGAGGGCACCTCGATGAGCAGCGAGCCGGACGTCCCCATCGACAACGACTCGACGATCGACGCCCCGAGCACCGGCGTGCCGATGTCCAGCCGCGCCGCGACGTTCTCGGGTGTCGGGTAGACCACGACAGCCCGCCCGTCGGTGGGGACGAGCAGACGCAGGGAACTCGTGTCGAGACCACCGACGACGAATCCGTCGGTGCCCTCCTGGGCGATGATCTCGTCGGCCATGCGTTCGAGCCGGTTCTGCAGGTCGCGGCGGGCGGTGTCCTCGACGAACAGGAACGCCGTGTAGGCCAGCGGAATGCCGAGCAACAGCGCGACGAGCAGCACGGTCGCCAGGACGGCGTTGAGGATGCGGCTGCGCACGCCGGAGACGCTAGTCGGTGTTCAGCCGGAAACCGACACCGCGCACCGTGGCGATGCGACGTTCCCCGGCCGGCCCCTCGTCGCCGATCTTGCGGCGCAACCACGACATGTGCATGTCGAGCGTCTTCGAACCGCGCAGGTCGGCGTCGCCCCACACCTCTTCGAGGATCGCGTCGCGGGAGACGACCTGCCCCGCGTGCTCGAGCAGCACACGCAGGAGCTCGTACTCCTTGTTGGCGAGCGTCACCTCGGAGCCGTCCACGAGGACACGGCGCGCGGCACGTTCGAGCCGGATCCCGGCGACGTCCACGATGTCGTCGTTCTCCGGGCCGCCGCGCCGGCGCAACAGCGCGCGCACACGCGCCATGAGCTCAGCGAGACGGAACGGTTTGCCGACGTAGTCGTCGGCGCCGGCATCGAGACCGACGACGAAGTCGACCTCGTCGGTGCGGGCGGTGAGCATGAGCACGGCCAGATCGGAGCGGCTCGCCCGGATCTGGCGACACACTTCGAGTCCGTCCATCCCAGGTAGACCGAGGTCGAGGATGAGCAGTTCGAACCTGCCCGACAGTGCCTGTTCGAGCGCGGCCGGACCGTTGTCCTCGACGGTCACGTCGTACCCTTCGCGTCCCAGTGCGCGGGACAGCGGTGCAGCGATTGCGTCGTCGTCTTCGGCGAGTAGAACGGCAGTCACCACGCCAGCGTACGGATCGCGGTTCGCTTTGTCGGGATTACCGGCGGGTCGTGTCGGCGCACCTGCGACTCGCGGTCACCACCCCTTGCGGTGCTCATGCCCGTGCTCGTCGCGCCGGTAGCGGGTGGTGTGACGGTCACCGGGGCGCTGGTTCTGCGCGTCGAAGGCCTGCCGGTAGAGCAGGGCGTGCACCTGCTGGACGTCAGGGATGTCGTCGAACTCGATGGGATCGTCGGCGGCGGACACCACGACGAGCGTGCCGGTCCGGAGCATCCGGTCGACGAGGCCGTGCCGGAACTGGACGTTGCTGATCCGGCCCATCGGGATGTCGATACCCGTGTGGGTGAGCACACCGGTGCGGACGAGGACGCGCCGGTCGGTGACGATGAAGTGCGTGGTGAGCCACCCGACGAAGGGAGGGACGCACCGCCAGCCGACGAGGCCGATCCACGCCGCGGCCACGGCGAGGCCACACCAGGTCGCGGCGGCACCGTCGAGCCGCGCCTGGACGAGTCCCACCAGGAAACCGGCGACCATCGTCGACACGAGGAAGGTGGCCGTCGGCAGTACGAGAGACTTCCAGTGCGGATGCCGGTGCAGCAGCAACTCTTCCTCGGGTGCGAGGGCGTCCTCCGGGTATCCCATACCGCCCACGATGGCATATGTCGGTCTTGTACCGATGCGAGCAGTCGCAGGGTGCTCAGACCGGTCGCAGATGTGTGATGTCGCCCGCAGCGACCGCCACGGACTCTTCCCCGCCGTCGGGGCGGATCACGATCCGTCCCTGGTCGTCGACGTCGGTCGCGACGCCGTGCAGATCGGTGTCGCCGGGCAGGATCGCACGGACGCGCTGCCCGACCGTGCCGCATCGTTCGCGGTAGGCCGCGGCGAGTTCGGTGGTGTCCCATCCCGCCCGGGCCCACGCCCGGATCCGCTCGCCGAAGCCGGCGAGCAGCGCCTGCGCGAGCGGCGTGCGATCGAGTTCGGTGGCGTCCTCGAGCAGCAGCGAGGTGGCGGTGGGGACGGGCAGTTCGTCGCGTCCGAGGGTGGCGTTGATGCCGATGCCAGCGACGACCGTGGGCACCGGCGAGGTGGCCGCGACCTCCACGAGGATCCCGGCGAGCTTGCGTCCGTCGACGAGGACGTCGTTGGGCCACTTCAGTTGTGCCGCAACGCCGGTCACGGATCGCACAGCGTCGACGGCGGCGATGCCGCACAACAGCGGGAGCCAACCGAGGTTCTGCAGGGGGCACTCGGGCAGCCGCAGCAGGACCGACACGATGACCTGCGCGCCGGGCACACCGTTCCAGGTGCGGGAGTGGCGACCGCGGCCGCCGTGCTGGAACTCGGCGAGCAGCACGCGACGGTCGTCGCCGGTCGCGGCGACGGCGAGCAGATCCGCGTTCGTCGAGGCCGTGTCGGCGACGACGTCGAGACGTGTGTAGAAACCTTCGCGCTCGACGCCGACGAGGGCATCGCGCAACGCCGCCTCGTCGAGCGGTGTGCGGAGGGCGAGGAGATCGGTCGTGGGCCGGTCGGATGCCATGTACACAGCCTAAAGTGGGCCTTCGCCACCTACCCGCCGGTAGGTCCGGAGCGGTGGTCCGGCCTTCGGGACCTCGATGCAGCGGCCTTGTATGACGATCGCTAAGCTGACTGGCCATGACCACTGTCCAGGAGCCGTCCGCGCCCGAGGCGGCGAGTACGCCCGATATCCACACCACCGCCGGCAAGCTGGCCGACCTGCGCAACCGTCAAGCACAGGCCAAGGTCCCGGTCGGTGAGGCCGCAGTCGAGAAGGTTCACGCCAAGGGCAAGCTGACCGCTCGCGAGCGCATCCAGGCGCTCCTCGACGAAGGATCGTTCGTCGAACTCGACGCCCTCGCTCGCCACCGCAGCACCAACTTCGGCCTGGCCGACAACCGTCCGCTCGGCGACGGCGTCGTCACCGGCTACGGCACGATCGACGGCCGCGACGTCTGCGTCTTCTCGCAGGACGCCACCGTCTTCGGCGGCAGCCTCGGCGAGGTCTACGGCGAGAAGATCGTCAAGGTCATGGACCTGGCCCTCAAGACCGGCCGTCCGCTGATCGGCATCAACGAAGGCGCCGGCGCGCGCATCCAGGAAGGTGTCGTCTCCCTCGGTCTCTACGGTGAGATCTTCCACCGAAACGTGCAGGCCTCCGGTGTCATCCCGCAGATCTCGCTGATCATGGGCCCCGCGGCCGGTGGTCACGTCTACTCCCCCGCTCTCACCGACTTCGTCGTGATGGTCGACCAGACCAGCCAGATGTTCGTCACCGGCCCGGACGTCATCAAGACCGTCACCGGCGAGGATGTCACGATGGAGGACCTCGGCGGCGCCCACACCCACATGGTCAAGTCGGGTGTCGCGCACTACGTCGCCGACGGCGAGCAGGACGCCCTGGACTACGTCAAGGACCTGCTGTCCTACCTGCCGAGCAACAACCAGGCCGCTGCACCGCGCCTCGCGCCGAGCGACCCGATCGAGGGTGCGATCGAGGACTCCCTCACCGCCGAGGACATCGAGCTCGACACGCTCATCCCGGATTCACCGAACCAGCCGTACGACATGCACGAGGTCATTCGTCGCCTGCTCGACGACGACGAGTTCCTCGAGGTCCAGGCCGAGCGCGCGAAGAACATCATCGTCGGCTTCGGGCGCGTCGACGGCCGCAGCGTCGGCATCGTCGCCAACCAGCCCACGCAGTTCGCCGGCTGCCTCGACATCGACGCGTCCGAGAAGGCCGCGCGCTTCGTCCGCACCTGCGACGCGTTCAACGTGCCGATCATCACGCTCGTCGACGTTCCCGGCTTCCTGCCCGGCACCGAGCAGGAGTACAACGGCATCATCCGCCGCGGCGCCAAGCTGCTCTACGCCTACGGCGAGGCGACCGTCGGCAAGATCACGGTCATCACCCGCAAGGCCTACGGCGGCGCGTACGACGTCATGGGTTCCAAGCACATGGGTGCCGACGTCAACCTCGCATGGCCCACCGCGCAGATCGCCGTCATGGGTGCCTCCGGCGCCGTCGGCTTCGTCTACCGCAAGCGCCTGCTCGAGGCCGCCAAGAACGGTCAGGACGTCGACGCGCTGCGCCTCGAGCTGCAGAACGAGTACGAGGACACCCTGGTGAACCCGTACGTCGCCGCCGAGCGCGGTTACGTCGATGCGGTGATCCCGCCGTCGCACACGCGCGGACAGATCGTCTCCGCGCTGCGCCTGCTCGAGCGGAAGATGGTTTCGCTCCCGCCGAAGAAGCATGGAAACATTCCGCTGTGACGCTCGGCGGCAGGACCGGGCGCAGCTCGGTCCTGCCGCGACCGTACGGCGTAGCACGTCGCCGACGACGTGCGATGAACCCGAGAGAGGGATCGACATGACAGCGACCCGGTGGGCATCCGATGCCTGTGTGGACGCGTACCCGGGGGGTGCCCTGTGACAGCGACGGCAGAGGACAAGATCATCACCGAGTTCGAAGTCGAAGAGCAGCCGCCCGCGGTCGAGGCCACGGCCGCCGACGACGCGACCGAAGCCGCCCAGGAGAGCACCGCGGTCGCCGAAACCGCGGCTGCCATCCGCATCGTCAAGGGCAACCCCGCCGACGAGGAGATCGCGGCTCTCGTCGCCGTGCTCGCCGCTGCCGCTGCGTCGGCGGGCGACGAGGTGGTCGACACCCGGCCGCCCGAGACCTGGGGCGATCCGACGCGGACGCACCGGCAGTGGGCGCCGTTCTCGCCGTATTCGTACCCGAACCGCGGCTGACATGCCCCGGCTCGTTCTGGCCTCGGCTTCACCCGCCCGCCTCGCGGTTCTCCACGCGGCGGGCGTGAAGCCGTTGGTGCAGGTGTCGGAGGTCGACGAGGACGCGCTCATCGCGTCCCTCGGCCCCGGCACGCCGCCGGCGCAGGTGGTCACCGAGCTTGCCCGCGCCAAGGCCACCGACATCCTGCCCGTCCTGCGCGAGCAGAAGCTGCGCGACGCCGTCGTCATCGGCTGCGACTCGATGCTGCTGATCGACGGCGCTCTGCAGGGCAAGCCCGGCACCGTCGAGGCGGCCCGCGAGCGCTGGCGGGCGATGGCAGGCCGCAGCGGCGAGCTGCTCACCGGTCATGCCGTGCTCCGTCTCCGCGACGACGAGGTCGTCGCGGAGGCCGCCGACCACAGCGGCACCGTGGTGCACTTCGGCATCCCCACGGACGAGGAACTCGAGGCCTATCTCGACAGCGGTGAGCCGCTCGAGGTGGCCGGGGCCTTCACGCTCGACGGTCACGGGGGCTGGTTCGTCGAGGGCATCGAAGGCGATCCGTCGTCGGTGATCGGCATCGGGCTCCCGCTGGTGCGGCGCCTCCTCGCCGAGGTCGGCATCTCCGTCGCCCGGTTGTGGGCCGAGAACGCCGCGATCCCCGTCGAGGCGCTCGAGAACTGAGCCGTACCCGGCACTATCGGGCCGTGCCGCCGTACAAGGTCTTCTGCAACGAGCCCACCATCGCCTCGGCCTTGGTCTTCGCACGTTCGGCATCCACGCCGTGGAACATCTCGTCCACGGTCCCGCACCACAACTGCAACCACCGCTCGAACCGGGCGGGGGTCAGTCCGTGGTGTCCGTGCAGCGCCCGGTGCACCGGCACGAACGCTCCGCGATAGCGGGTGGTGCGGAAGAGGATCTGCTCCCAGAAGTCGCCGACCACTACCAGATGGTCGTCGAGTCCGATCACGGCGAGGACGTCGAAGGCCGGCGCGAGCACGGGATCGTCGAGGGCCCGTTCGTAGAACCGCCGGACCAGCAGGTCGATGTGCTCCCGCGATGCGAGCTCGATTGGGGCCGGCCGGTCGCCGTGGGTGTCACTGCGGGTCACGTCCCGTCACGGTACCGCCTAGAATCGACGGCGCACCTGCCACCACAGCCTCAGGAGCCCATGTGCCCGTCGCACCCGATAGCAACCCTTCGTTCGCGGTATACGCCGATCCCAACCGTCTCGTGTCGACGGAGTGGTTGTCCGCTCATCTCGGTCATCCCGAAGTGAAGGTCGTAGAGTCCGACGAGGACGTCCTGCTCTACGACGTGGGGCACATCCCCGGTGCGGTGAAGATCGACTGGCATCTCGATCTCAACGACCCCGTCACCCGCGACTACATCGACGGCGAGCAGTTCGCCGCGCTCATGGATCGCAAGGGCATCCGCCGCACCGACACCGTGATCATCTACGGCGACAAGTCCAACTGGTGGGCTGCCTACGCACTGTGGGTCTTCACCCTCTTCGGCCACGAGGACGTCCGCCTGCTCGACGGTGGACGCGACGCGTGGATCTCCGAGAACCGCGACACCACCCTCGACATCCCCGCCGCCACGACGAGCGGTTACCCGGTCGTCGAGCGCAACGACGCCCGGATCCGCGCATTCAAGGACGATGTCCTCGCGCACCTGGGCAAGGGCCCGCTGGTCGACGTGCGGTCGCCGCAGGAGTACACCGGCGAGCGCACCCACATGCCCGACTACCCGGAGGAAGGCGCCCTGCGCGGTGGCCACATCCCCACCGCGGTGTCGATCCCGTGGGCGAAGGCAGCGGCGCCCGACGGCCGGTTCCGTGCGCGGCCCGAACTCGAGGAGATCTACGGCGACATCGACCAGGACGCCGACGTGATCGCCTACTGCCGGATCGGCGAGCGCTCGAGCCACACCTGGTTCGTCCTCACCTACCTGCTCGGATACTCGAACGTGCGCAACTACGACGGTTCGTGGACCGAGTGGGGCAACGCCGTCCGCGTGCCCATCGCCAAGGGCGACGAGCCCGGAGAAGCGCCGGCCGCATGAGCATTCCCGCCCCCCTCGCCGAGATCGTCGACGACTTCGCTGCCGTCGAAGGTCAGGACAAGCTGCAGTTGCTTCTCGAATTCAGCCGCGAGCTCCCGCCGCTTCCCGCCGAACTCGAGGAAGCGGCGATGGAGCCGGTGCCCGAGTGCCAGTCGCCGCTGTTCCTGTCCGTCGACGCATCCGACCGGTCGCAGGTGAAGCTCCACTTCAGCGCACCCGCCGAAGCCCCGACCACCCGCGGATTCGCATCGATCCTGCAGCAGGGACTCGACGGTCTCAGCGCACAGGAGATCCTCGACGTGCCCGACGACTTCTATGCCTCGCTCGGTCTCGCCGAGGCGGTCAGCCCGCTGCGGCTGCGAGGGATGAGCGCGATGCTCACGCGCATCAAGCGGCATCTCCGAACCTGACGCGGTCATGGAGTTCACCGAGCTCGCCGACTACCGGATCCCCCCGGGCGTTCTCACCGAATGGCTGCCGTGTGCGGCCGAGGACGACTGGCGCGAGGACCCTCGTCCCGCCTCGTACATCCACGAGGCGCATCTCAGGCGCACCTCGGGGGTCCGGTACGGCGGGGGCCGCGACTCCTGGCTCGGCACGGCCTTCGAGGTCCCCGGGCCCCTCGACACCGAGCGGTTCCGGCGGGCCCTGCAGCGCTGGATCGATCGGCACGAACCGCTGCGCAGCCACGCGCACCTCGACGAGGAGCAGAGCGGCGGCGGTCTGGTGCGGCGCACCGCTCCCCCCGGCCGGGTGTCGGTGCGACCCATCCGGCACGATCCCGCCGATCCCGACACCATCCACGAGCACCTGCTCGGTCTGTTCGACGACTACACGACCCCGCACTTGTGGCCGTCCTACGTCTTCGCGACGCTCGAGCGGACACCGGACGGGGATCCCGACAGCGCAGAAAGCGCGAAGGACACCGACGAGCGGTTCACAGTCTTCTTCGGCGCCGACCACTCCATCATCGACGGGTACTCGGTGGTGCTCGTGGCGCACGAGATCTCGGCGCTCTACGAGGAGGAGCGCACCGGTCGCGCCGCCGACCTGTTCCCGGTGGGCAGCTACATCGACTTCGGCGCCGCCGAACGCGACGAGTCCGCGCATCTCGACGACGACGACGAGGCCGTGCAGATCTGGCGGCGGACCCTCACCGAATGCGGCGGCGAACCGCCCGCCTTCCCCCTCCCGATCGGGGCGCGACCCGCGCACGCCACACCCCAGCAACGACTGTCGGAACGCTGGTTCGACGACGACGAGGCGAGCGCCTTCTCCGCATGCTGCCGACGCGCCGGGACGGGATTCTTCGCCGGCGTGCTGGCGTGCTTCGGCCGGGCGACGGCCGAACTCACCGGTGCGGATCGGTTCCGGACCGTCGCGCCCGCGCACACCCGCGCCGGGCCGATCTGGGCGGGTTCGCTCGGATGGTTCGTCGGTCTGCGTCCGATCGATCTGAAACTCACGGACACAACGGATTTCGAGACCCTGGCGATGCGGGCCGGCGACGAACTGCACCGCACCCGCGCGAGCGCACGAGTGCCGTTCGCGCGGGTGGGCGAACTCCTCGGCGTGCCCATCCGTCCACGTTTCGTCGTCTCGTACATGGACGTGCGGTTCGTACCGATGGCCGCCCAGTGGCCCGAATGGAACGCTCAGGCGCTGCGCAGCCGCAGCTTCACCCACGACGTCTACGTCTGGATCAACCGCACGCCCGAGGGTGTGAACATGTCGGCGCGATTTCCAGACAATACGGTCGCGGACAAGAACGTCCCGAGCCTTCTGACGCGCACCCGCGAACTGATGCACGAGGTCGCGGTGGGTGGACCGTGGATCGCACGGCCGGAAACGGCGGCAGTCCCACCTACCGGTGAGTAGCATTGTGCGCTCGAACGGCCGCCGTAATGTATACGGGCATCCGGTTACATCGTCGATCCGAATGGCGCTTAGACTGCCCGTCGACGGAAATAACCTAACGATCGATCAACAGGAGGCTCCGTGCCCAGTCATGCCAGCGCGCAGATCACGAAGGTGCTCGTCGCGAATCGCGGCGAAATCGCTGTGCGGGTCATCCGAGCCGCCAAGGACGCGGGCTACGGCAGTGTCGCCGTCTACGCCGAACCGGACGCAGACGCACAGTTCGTGAAGCTCGCCGACGAGGCGTTCGCACTGGGCGGCAACACCTCGGCCGAGTCCTACCTGGTGTTCGACAAGATCCTCGACGCCGCGGCCAAGTCCGGCGCCGACGCCATCCACCCCGGCTACGGCTTCCTCTCCGAGAACGCCGACTTCGCCCAGGCCGTGATCGACGCCGGCCTCATCTGGATCGGCCCCTCGCCGCAGTCCATCCGCGACCTCGGCGACAAGGTCACCGCCCGCCACATCGCCGAGCGCGCCAAGGCTCCGATGGCGGCCGGCACCAAGGACCCGGTCAAGAACGCCGACGAGGTCGTCGAGTTCGCCGAGAAGTACGGCGTGCCGGTCGCGATCAAAGCCGCCTTCGGCGGTGGTGGACGCGGCATGAAGGTCGCGCAGACCATCGAGGAGATCCCCGAACTGTTCGAGTCGGCCACCCGTGAGGCCGTCGCCGCCTTCGGTCGCGGCGAGTGCTTCGTCGAGCAGTACCTCGACAAGGCCCGCCACGTCGAGGCCCAGGTCATCGCCGACCAGCACGGCAACGTCATCGTCGCCGGCACCCGCGACTGCTCGCTGCAGCGCCGCTTCCAGAAGCTCGTCGAGGAGGCCCCCGCGCCGTTCCTGACCGACGAGCAGCGCAAGCGCATCCACGACTCCGCCAAGGCCATCTGCCGCGAAGCCGGTTACTACGGCGCCGGCACGGTCGAGTACCTCGTGCAGGGCGACACCGTCTCCTTCCTCGAGGTCAACACCCGCCTGCAGGTCGAGCACCCGGTCACCGAGGAGACCGCCGGCATCGACCTCGTGCGTCAGCAGTTCCGCATCGCCAACGGCGAGAAGCTCGAGCTCACCGAGGACCCGACCCCGCGCGGCCACTCCTTCGAGTTCCGCATCAACGGGGAGGACGCCGGTCGCGGCTTCCTCCCCGCCCCCGGCCCGATCACCGTCTACAAGGAGCCCACGGGCCCCGGCGTGCGTGTCGACTCGGGTGTCGTCGCCGGCGACGTCATCGGCGGCCAGTTCGACTCGATGCTCGCCAAGCTGATCGTCACCGGTGAGACCCGCGAGCAGGCGCTGCAGCGTGCTGCCCGCGCGCTGGCCGAGTTCGAGGTCGAGGGCCTGGCCACGGTCATCCCGTTCCACCGCCACATCGTCGAGAACCCGGCGTTCGTGGGCGACGGCGAGAAGTTCGACGTCTACACCAAGTGGATCGAGAACGAGTGGGAGAACACCATCGAGCCGTACACCGGTGGTGCCCCGATCGAGGACGAGGACGAGGCCCTGCCGCGTCAGACCGTCGTCGTCGAGGTCGGCGGACGTCGCGTCGAGGTGTCGCTGCCCGGCCAGTTCTCGCTCGGCGGTAACGGCGGCGGTGCCGGCGCGATCCGCAAGAAGCCCAAGCCCCGCAAGCGCGGTGGCGGCGGCGCGGGCAAGGCGTCGGGCGACGCGGTGACCGCACCCATGCAGGGCACGGTCGTCAAGGTCGCGGTCGCCGAGGGCCAGGAGGTCGCCGAGGGCGAGCTCATCGCCGTGCTCGAGGCCATGAAGATGGAGAACCCGGTCAACGCCCACAAGGCGGGCGTCGTCACCGGCCTGGCGGTCGAGCCGGGTGCCGCGGTCACCCAGGGCACCGTGCTCACCGAGATCAAATAGGACCCCGCCCGAGCAACGCTCGAGCAGTACGGCCGACGGTCCCCCGCATCGCTCACGATGCGGGGGACCTCGCCGTATCGGGCCCCCGTGACCGGCTCATGCGCGCGAAAAACCACTAGCCTGGAGTCATGGCCGACCGCCCCGACATCCGCATCGGCACCGCCGAGCGTGAAGAAGCCGTAGCGCTGCTCGGCGAGCACTTCGCCGCGGGCCGTCTCAGCCTGGCGGAATTCGACGAGCGGGTCGCACTCGCCACGCAGGCCACGGTGCGTGGCGACCTGATCCCCTTGTTCGCCGACCTGCCCTCGGCGCCGGCCGCGATGGCCACCACCGGGCCACGCGATCTGGCGGAACAGCTGCTCACGTTGGTTCCGTTCATCCTGGTCGCGCTGCTCGTGATCGTCGTCTTCCGGCACCCGATCGCGCTGCTCATCGCCTTCGGTGTGCTGTTCGTCGCGGGTCGCCGGGCCTACCGGCTCCTCGGCGAGGGCCGCGGGCCGTCCTGACCTCGCGGTACCCGGCCGCGTCCTTCTGCTGTTGCAGAGATCCTGTAGCGGATATCACAGCTCTTCGAGAGGTGCCCGTGGCTGTTGCCGGTCCGACGGCACAGGTTAGTGTGGCCGGCATGCCCGAACACCCCGACGTCCGGATCGGCAACGCAGAACGCAGTGAGGCTCTCGACCTGCTCGGCGAGCACTTCGCGCTCGGCCGGCTGACGCTGTCGGAGTTCGACGAACGCAGCGCGATGGCGTCGGCGGCCGGGACGCGCGGTGATCTCGACGTGCTGTTCACCGACCTGCCCGCCCACCTCACCGATAGCTCGACCACGACCCGGGACGATCTTCCGGTGATCATCCCGAAGAGGGATCCCGAGCGGTGGCGCGAGGTCGTGATGGGCCTGACGCCGCTGGTCGCGCTCGTGCTGTTCTTCACCTTCGACACGTGGTTGTTCTTCCTGCTGATCCCCGCCGTGGGCATCGTCCTGTTCGCCGGTCGCGACCGGGACGGGCACAGCACCGACAGCGGCGCCAACGCCCGGCGGGACGAGAAGTAGAACGCCTGAACCGTGCCGTCCACGCTCCTCCGGCATCGTGCACTGCCCCTGATCCTCGCGGTCGTCGTCATCACCGCGATGCTGCTCTCCCCCGGCAGCACGGTGCCGAGCGGCCCGCCGCACGCCGACAAGGTCACACACGCGCTGATGTTCCTGGCGCTCGCGCTCTGCTCCCGCTACGCACGGATCTCCCCCGTCGTCACGGTGGTGTGGCTGGGCCTCTACGGCGTGCTGACGGAGATCCTCCAGGCCACCGTCGCGGTCCGGCGCTCCGGGTCGTTCTGGGACTGGTGCGCCGATCTCGTCGGCGTTGCGATCGGCCTCGCCGTCGCGGCCGTCGTCGGCTCACGTTCTCGCGTACGGTCGAAACCGTAAGCATCAATCCGTGATTCGTCACAAACCCTGACGCTGGTAGCCTCCTCTGCGCCGACAGTCCGACGGGGGATCGGACAGGCTGCTCACGGGGGAACGAATGTCGCAGGAACAGGTCGCGGACGCACTACCGACGGTGCTCCCGCCGTATCTCTATCTACCTTGCGCGGAAGCGGTCCCGGATCCGGCCGATGCCACCGTCGACTATCGGTATCTCAGCGACGGCCGCATCGCGCTGCTCGCCTACACGGCTCTCGACCGTCTCCACTCCTGTTGCGGCGCCGGGCAACCGTGGCTGGTGCTGCCCACGCACATGCTCCCGCGACTGCGGGAGGCACAGCCGTGGGATTCGCTGCTGCTCGACGTCCCGATACCCGAAGCGGAACGTCGGCACCCGGCCTCCGGAGACGCGAGATGAGCCTGTACGTCGATCCCGACGAACTCGATCGGGCCGCAGGCATCTACACGGGTGCGGCCACGGACACCGCGGATCTCGTCGACACCTGCCCCACGAGTGTGGACGCGGGTCTCGCGACCGGTCCGCTCACCGGCATGCTTGCGCAGATCGTCACCGACCTCGCCGGCATGGTCGAGGTGCTCGGCGAAACGGGTGGCCTGCTGACGACCACAGCGCAGACGTACCGGGAAGCCGACGACGAGGCCGCCGCCGCGCTCGTCCGGACCTGGTCGGAGTGACCGTGCCGATCGACACCTTCATCGCCGGCAACCCCACCGATATCCGACGGGTCGAGGACTGGATCCGCACGACGCTGGGCACCACGATCGGGAACGTCGCCGACGCCGCAGCCCGGGCGCGCCGCATCGCCGACGACGCTTGGGAGGGCGACGCTTCCGAGACCTATCTCGGCAGGTCGAGCGAACACGTCCACGCCATCGACGATTTCCACGCGCGGACATCGAAGACCGCCGATGTCTTCGCGGACCTGTCGGACGAACTGTCGCGCGCCCTGTCCGACATGGCCGACATCCGCGCTCGTGCCTTGGCCGCGGGATTGCCGGTCGTATGCAACACGATCGGTAATCCTCCCCCGGGTGACGACGAAGCCGCTTTCCGGAGGACCTCGGCATATCAAGAAGCGAGTGACGCCGCCGAGGCGGTGCACGCTCGCTGGTCCGTCGCAGTCGCAACCGCCACGAACACCTGGACCGGACACCTGTGGTCCGCGTCCTTCCTCGTGAGCACCGCGCTCGACTACGTCGACAAGAACCTGCAAGGCAGGATCGCGGACCTCCTCACCATGCAGCAGCACCTCCAGACCGAGGCGATCCGTGAGATGGAGCGATCTCTCTCGCTTTCGCCGGACACACCCTACGACGAGTTACGACGTCTGTTCGGTTCTGCGCGGGAACCACTCGACGATCTGGTGGCGACCACCGGACGCCTCGACGACATGGCATCGATGTCCCGGACCGCCGGCCGGGCCGCGGGGACCATAGGTCTCGTCGCCGGTGTCGGGCTCGACTATTTCGCGGGTGGTGAGTCCCTCGAACAGGCCGTGGTATCCAACGGCCTCGGTCTCGGAGCATCGATAGCCGCCGGTTCCGCGGCAGGTGCGATGGTCGGGTCGATCGTTCCGGGCGCCGGCACGGCGTTCGGAGCGGTGGTCGGCGCAGCAGCAGGGACGGTCACCGGAATCTTCACCTCCGGCGCGGTCGACAATCTCTACGAGTCGAGCACGAAATCGATCGGTGGATCCTTCAGCGCTGGCCTGGCCGAAGTCGGAAGTGCTGCAAGCGCAACCAAAGAACTCGCCGGTGCCTCCATCGGAGGATTGGCCAGGCTGGGACGAGGAGCATTCGATGCCATCTTCTGACGACCACGGTCTCCGCACCTACGGCGACTCGCGTGCCCCTTTCGTCGTTCTCGGGACCGGAATCGTCGGTCTCGTCTTCCTGCTGCTCGTCCCGG
Source organism: Rhodococcus sp. IEGM1339 (assembly GCF_050321925.1). Taxonomy (NCBI): domain Bacteria; kingdom Bacillati; phylum Actinomycetota; class Actinomycetes; order Mycobacteriales; family Nocardiaceae; genus Rhodococcus; species Rhodococcus sp. IEGM1339. The sequence goes on along the minus strand of NZ_JBNQFT010000022.1, from coordinate 65,473 downwards.
CAGTGTTGATCGAGCAGGCAGTACAGGGGGCTCCCCTCGAACTGCCCAGGGGCTGGCCGGTGATCCTGGCGCTGAGCGCCACGATCCTCATGTATCCGGTGCTCGGCTTCCTCATGTACAGCCCTCGCACGAAGGCGGACCACATCACGGCGGACACCGGATCCACGGCACCGGCGCTGGTTCTGCGGCAGGCGTCCTGGGTGTTCCGGATCGCTTTCGTCCAGATCGGAGCGTTCACGCTCATGCTCCTCGGGCTCATCTGGCTGACGGGCGAGCCCGACGAACAGCGGCTGGACATCAACGTCGTCCTGGCCGTCCTCGCCTGCGCGTGGCAGGTCGGCTACTGCTTCCTCATCGTCCGACACAAACTACGCCCCGGTTACATCACACTCTCCGCCGAGGGAATCCGCTTCAGCGATCACGCCACGGACACCTGGATCCCCTGGGAGGCAACGGCGTCCGGAGTACTGGCCGATCCCCTCTATGTCGTCGTGCCGGCCCTACCGGCGCGTGGCGCCACCACGAGTTCGCGGGTTCCACTGCCGTGGCGGATCATCGACGACCGCAAGGACGGCGACCTACGTCCCTCATCCCGGCGCCGCCCCGGGCACACTGCCCGCATCGACCGGCGCCGGTTCGAGATCGCTCCCGAACTCCTCGACGCCGTGCTCGACCACTATCTCCGCGACCCCGACGCCCGTGCCGAACTCGCCGATCCCGACGCTGTCGCACGCCGAGTCGACGAGCTGCGCTCCTACGCACCCGGACCGCGGTGGCGACGCTACGGTCCGGTCCCCGTGCCGACCCTGAGCACGCCGGCGCCGAGGTGACGGTCAGGCGGTCACGTTCGAATCGACGAGCCGGATCCGCAGGGACTGCAGGGTGTCGTCGTCGAGACCGAGTCCGGCAGCGAAGTACTGCTCGATGGTTCCGTAGCGCGACAGCGCCTCCTCGATCGCCACCTCGAGGTACTCGCGACGCACACCGAGCAGGGGTGTGATCAGTTCCGGATCGCCGCCGAGCGATGCGAACCGGGCGAAGAAGTCGTCGAAATGCGGGAGCAGTTCGTCGTTCGTGCGCAGGTAGTCGGCGAAGACCGCTTCCTGGTCGGCGCCGGCGAACAGGAGCAGCGAGGCCGCCGCCCAGCCGGTGCGGTCCTTGCCGGCACTGCAGTGCACGAGCCCTGGAACGTCTCCGTGGGCGACGGTGCTCGCCAGGGTCCGGTACGACGCCACGGCACTCGGCAACGTGACGAACTCGCGGTAGCTCTGCCGCAGGTACTCGACAGCACGACCGTCCCCGAGCGTCTGCGCCACCAGCTCCGGGTTGGATACGAGTTCCGGCAGCGCGGCCGCGATCGATCCGCTCTGCCGGTCGGCGAGGACGTCGAGCCCGAGGTGCCGGGCACCGTCGGGGACACGATCGGGACGGCGCTGCTGTTCCTCGAGCGTGCGCAGGTCGAAAACCGTCGCGATGCTCAGGGCCTCGAGGGTCTCGACGTCGGTGTCGGTCAGGCGGCTGAGGTCCGTGGAGCGGAAGACCACCCCGGTGCGGACCACGCCGCCGAACGAACTCCGGCAACCGCCGATGTCCCTCAGGTTGACCAGCGACGGAATCGCGAAGGATTCGCCGCCGGTTACGGTCTCGTCCAGTGCATCGGCCATATCCGACAAGCTACCGTCGTCCGGCCGCGAACAGGGGGACCCGCCCCGTCATTCGTACTGCGAGGTCACCCTGTCGAGTGCGGCGACGGTCTCGTCGAGCTCGTGGGTGGTGACGACGAGCGGTGGCCGGAAGCGGATGCCACGCGTGCCCGTCCCGATCACGAGGACGTGCTCGTCGCGGTACAGCCGTCGCAGCACCTCGTCGCGGATCTCCGGAGTCGGGAGGTCGACCGCGCACATCAGTCCGCGTCCGCGCGGCTCGGTGACGACCGGTCGTCGCGTGGCGAGTTGCTGCAACCCCGACAGCAGGTGCGCTCCACTCAACCGGGCACGGTCGATGAGCCGGTCGTGCTCGACGACCTCGAGGATGCGACGGGCCCGCACCATGTCGGTGAGATTGCCGCCCCACGTCGAGTTGATCCGCGAGCTCACGGCGAACACGTTGTCGGGCACCTCGTCGATGCGTTCACCGGCCATGATGCCGCACACCTGCGTCTTCTTGCCGAAGGCGACGATGTCGGGGGTGACGCCGAGCTGCTGGTAGGCCCACGCGGTGCCGGTCGTGCCGGCACCGGTCTGCACCTCGTCGAAGATCATCAGGGCATCGTTCTCCCGGCACAACTGCGCGATCGCCCGGAAGAACTCGGGACGGAAGTGGTGGTCGCCGCCTTCGCCCTGGATCGGTTCGGCGATGAAGCACGCGATGTCGTGCGGACGTTCGGCGAAGGCGCGGCGTGCCTGCTCGAGGGCCTTCTCCTCGGCCGCGGCGACGTCGCGCCCCTCGGTGAGATAGGGCGCGTCGATGCGCGGCCAGTCGAACTTGGGGAACCGGTCGGTCTTGACCGGATCGGTGTTGGTCAGCGACAGCGTGTACCCGGTGCGGCCGTGGAAGGCCTCGGTCAGGTGCAGCACCGATCCGCCCAGGTGGGCGGGCAGACCGCGGGATTCGTTGAGACGGCTCTTCCAGTCGAACGCGACCTTGAGTGCGTTCTCCACGGCGAGCCCACCACCGTCGACGAAGAACAGGTGCGGGAGCGCCGGGTCGCCGAGAACGCGCACGAAGGTCTCGACGAAGCGCGCCATGGGCACGGTGTAGATGTCGGAGTTGCTGGGCTTGTTCGCCGCGACGGCGGCGAGTTCGTGCGCTGCCTCCGGATCGGTCAGCGCGGGATGGTTCATCCCGAGCGTGGACGACGCGAAGAACCCGAACATGTCGAGATAGGTCGTTCCGTCCCGGGCGTCGACGAGGCGGACTCCGCGGGAGCGGTCGAGATCGAGGACGAGGTCGAAACCGTCGGCGAGCATGTGCCGGCCGAGGATGCTGTGTACCCGGTCGGGGGCGAGATTCTCGGCACCGTCCGGGTTTCGGAATGCAGTGCTCATGACCCCACCGTACGCGAAACTCAACGGGACAAACCCGGTATCACAGCAACATTTACGGCGCAGAGGCCTATCGTTCGTAAAATGTTTGCAGAACGACGGTGCTGCGGGTGGCGACATTGGCGGTCGCCCGGATCTCCTGCAGCAACCGCTCGAGAGCGCGAGGAGACTCGACACGCACGAGGAGGATGTAGCTTTCGTCGCCTGCCACCGAATGACACGATTCGATCGCGGAGATGTGCCGGAGGCGGGCCGGCGCGTCGTCGGGTTGCGACGGATCGAGAGGGGTGATCGCCACGAACGCCGACAGCATCAGCCCGAGCGCTTCGGGATCGACGCGCGCACTGTATCCGCGGATCACGCTGCGCGCTTCGAGCCGGCGCACCCGCGACTGCACGGCCGAGACGGACAGCCCTGCCTTCTCGGCGAGCGCCGCGAGTGTCGCGCGACCGTCGGCGACCAGTTCGCGCAGCAACATCCGATCGATGTCGTCCAGCGACTCCTTCGACGAGTCGTTTCTCGAGGATTCGGGCACCAGCGCAGGGTATCCGAGCAGCAAAGGAGCTCACCGATGAATGCGACCACCGATCTCGCCGACCGCGCGGCGACCGCGCTGAGGCAGTGCGGCGCCGACGCCGTGCCCGACAGCGCCCTGCCCGCCGGCGTGACACTCGCGGTGACCAGCCCGATCGACGGCAGCGTGCTCGGGCACGTACCCGTCCACTCGGCCACCGAGGTCGATGCGACGATCACCGCGGCGGCACGGGCCTTCGAGCAGTGGCGCCACGTCCCCGCCCCGGTGCGCGGCCGCGTGGTGCGACGGCTCGGCGAACTGCTCGTCGAGCACAAGCGGCATCTCGCCGAGCTCGTCACCCTGGAGGCGGGGAAGATCCCGTCGGAGGCCGCGGGCGAGGTGCAGGAGATGATCGACGTCTGTGAGTTCGCCGTCGGTCTGTCGCGACAGCTCTACGGGCGGACGATGCCATCCGAGCGGCCCGGGCACCGGCTCATGGAGATCTGGCATCCGCTCGGCGTGGTGGGCGTGATCTCCGCGTTCAACTTTCCCGTGGCGGTGTGGTCGTGGAACACCGCGATCGCGCTGGTATGCGGCGATTCGGTGGTGTGGAAGCCGTCGGAGACCACCCCGCTCACCGCGCTCGCCTGCGACGCGCTGCTGCGCCGCGCCGCCACCGATGTCGGCGCCCCCGAAGGACTCCACCATCTTCTCCTCGGCGACCACACGGTGGGTGAAGCGCTCGTCGACGACCCCCGCATCGCGCTGGTCAGTGCGACCGGCTCCAGCCGGATGGGACGGATCGTCGGACCGCGCGTCGCGGCCCGGTTCGGCCGGAGCCTGCTCGAACTCGGCGGCAACAACGCGGCGATCGTCGCTCCGTCCGCCGATCAGGACCTCGCCGTCCGGGGCGTCGTGTTCGCGGCCGCCGGAACAGCGGGCCAGCGCTGCACCACCTTGCGCCGGCTGATCGTGCACCGGTCGATCGCCGACGAGTTCGTCGAGCGCATCGTGAAGGCGTACTCGCGTCTGCGGGTGGGGAATCCGCTGGACGAGGGTGTCCTCGTGGGTCCGCTCATCTCAGAACGGTCCTACGAGACGATGACCGCGGCGCTCGACCGCGCGCAGGCCGACGGGGGCACGCTCGTCGTCGGCGGCGACCGAGTGGAGGTCGCCGGTGGTGGCGTGTACGTCTCGCCCGCGCTGGTCCGGATGCCGGCGCAGACCGAGGTGGTGCGCGAGGAGACCTTCGCCCCGATCCTGTACGTCCTCGACTACGACGACCTCGACGAGGCGATCGCCTTGCACAACGGTGTACCACAGGGCCTGTCGTCGGCGATATTCACGCTCGATCAGCGCGAGGCGGAACTGTTCCTCGCCCGATCGGACTGCGGGATCGCCAACGTCAACATCGGCACCTCGGGTGCCGAGATCGGTGGCGCGTTCGGTGGGGAGAAGCACACCGGTGGCGGGCGCGAATCCGGATCGGATGCGTGGAAGGCATACATGCGGCGGGCGACGAACACCGTCAACTACTCGACGGAGCTGCCCCTCGCCCAGGGTGTCGAATTCGGCTGATCCCGAACTCGGGGGTCCGGGCGGCTAGTGGTTGCGCAGTGCGTCGATCAGTTCGTCCTTCTTCATGTCGGAGTAACCGGTCATGCCCAGTTCCTTCGCACGCTTCTTCAGGTCGTCGACCGTCCAGTCGTCGTAGGAGCCGGACTTGCCGCCCTTCTTCCCGACCTGCGACTTGCCCTCGTTCGCAGCCGCGTTGGAGATCCGGGCCGCCTTCTCCTTGGAGGCACCGTCCTCGCGCAGGTCCTCGTACATCTTCTCGTTCTTGATCGACGGATTCGGCATCGTCTTCTCCTTTCCGTGTCCTGCGGAAGGGGTACCCGACGACACTTCACCCAATCAGAGGATCTATGGCCTGTGACACATCCTGTGGTAGACCTGGGGCGTGTATCCGGGGAACCTGCTCGACGAACTCCGCGGGCAGCTGCCCGCCGGCGCACTGATCATCGATCCCGACATCCTCGCCGGCTACCGGCAGGACCGGGCGCAGGACCCGGACGCCGCGGTTCCCCTCGCGCTCGTACGGGCCACATCCACCGCGGACGTGCAGGCGACACTGCGGTGGGCGAACGCCCACCGGGTGCCGGTAGTGCCCCGCGGTGCCGGCACGAGTCTGTCCGGCGGGTCCGGCGGGCTCGCCGACGGGATCGTGCTCAGCACCGAGAAGATGCGGGCGATCACCGTCGACACCGCGACCCGCACCGCCGTCGTCCAGCCCGGTCTGCTCAACGTCGAGGTGAAGCAGGCCGCGGCCGAACACGGACTCTGGTATCCACCCGATCCGTCGTCGTTCGAGATCTGCACGATCGGCGGCAACGCGGCCACCAATGCCGGTGGGCTGTGCTGCGTGAAGTACGGGGTGACGACCGACTACGTGCTCGGACTCGAGGTGGTCCTCGCCGACGGTACCGCGGTGCGGCTCGGCGGTCCGCGGGTCAAGGACGTCGCGGGCCTGTCGCTGACGAAGCTGTTCGTCGGCAGCGAGGGCACTCTCGGGGTCATCACCGAGGTGACCTTGCGCCTCGTCCCACCGCCGCCACCGGCGTCCACAATGGTCGCGACCTTCGCCACCGTGCAGGCCGCCGCCGACGCGGTCGTCGCGATCACCGCGGTCCTGCGACCGGCGATGCTCGAATTCATGGACAGGGCGTCGATCGGGGCGGTGGAGGACATGCTGCGCATGGGACTCGACCGCACCGCCGAGGCCATGCTCATCGCACGCTCCGACGCACCCGGCAACGCGGCCGCGGAGGAGATCGAGATCATGGTGCGGGCCTGCCGCGAGGCCGGCGCCGACGACGTCTTCGCGACCGACGACCCCGAGGAGGGTGAGGCGTTCACCGTCGCCCGCCGCATGGCGATCCCGGCCGTCGAGCGCACCGGCAGCCTGTTGCTCGAGGACGTCGGGGTGCCGATCCCCGCACTGCCGGAACTGGTGAGCAGAATCGCCGATCTCGCAACCCGACACGACGTCACCGTCGCCGTGATCGCCCACGCCGGGGACGGCAACACCCACCCGCTGATCGTCTACGACCCCGCCGACGAGGACATGACGGCGCGGGCGCAGACGGTCTTCGGGAAGATCATGGATCTCGCGATCGAACTCGGCGGCACCATCACCGGTGAACACGGTGTCGGCCGGCTCAAGAAGGCCTGGCTACCCGATCAGGTGGGACCGGACGTGATGGCGTTGACCGAGCGGATCAAAGCCGCGCTCGACCCGAACGCGATCCTGAATCCCGGCGTGGTGATCTGATGACCCACACCACATCGGCTGCGGTCATAATCGTCGCGTGAACACCCGTGTGCCCCCGTCAACGACCGCCCTGCCGCTGCGCGAGACCAAGTACCGCGAGCTCGAACAGTATCCCGAGTTCGGCTCCGTCACGGCCTGGCTCCGCGACGTCGTGTCGTCGATCGTGCCCAACGCCCGCATGAGCGAATGCGAGTACTGGTCCGTCGTGTGTCTTCCCGCCGGCGAGCCGGACGACCCACGGAAGCCGCTGGTGTCGGTGCACGCCGGCAACATGGCGGTCGCAGGGATGTTCCTCGACCTCTCCGACGGGCAGCGGAGCCTCGCCGGCTACGTCCGTGTGTCGGGGGCCGAGCTGGAGAAGGCGTCGGGTTCGACCCGCGAGCAGCTCGCGGCGGACTCCCCCGGCCTCTCCTTCATCGACGAGGGCTCCGTGGTGTCCGTGGTGTGGAGCGACGAACCCGCCGCGCGGGAGCAGTTCGAGGCGCTGCCGTGGCGGGCCCCGGCGCGGGCGCTCGTGACGGAACTGATGCGCGGCGCCCGCAACTCCTGGGCCGACGATCACTGCCGGCAGATCGCCCGGTTCGCGTACGACGACTGAGCGGGTTCACATGCGGCGACTGACTGGGTTCACGTGCGGCGACTGAGTGTGTCGGTCGGCGGGTAGACGATGGGATGGTGACCGACATCCTCGATCGTTTCTCCGCGCCGACCCGGGCGTGGTTCGCCGGGGCGTTCGAGTCCCCGACCCCGGCCCAGCTCGGCGCGTGGGATTCGATCTCCTCGGGAGCCCACACGCTCGTCGTCGCCCCCACCGGCTCGGGCAAGACCCTGTCGGCGTTCCTGTGGTCGCTCGACCGGCTCTCGTCCACCCCGGCCGACGAGCACGCCGCGCGCGAGCACCGCACCCGCGTGCTGTACGTCTCGCCGCTCAAGGCCCTCGCCGTCGACGTCGAGCGCAACCTGCGGTCTCCGCTCGTCGGCATCACCCAGACCGCGAAACGGCTCGGTCTGACGCCACCCGACATCACCGTCGGTGTGCGTTCCGGCGACACCTCCCAGGCCGATCGTCGCGCCATGGCGCGCACGCCACCGGACATCCTCATCACGACGCCCGAGTCGCTCTTCCTCATGCTCACCTCGTCCGCGCGGGAGAACCTCGTCGGTGTCGAGACGGTGATCGTCGACGAGGTCCACGCGGTGGCGGGGACGAAACGCGGGGCGCATCTCGCGCTGTCGCTCGAGCGTCTCGACCAGCTCCTGCGCGCGCCGGCCCAACGCATCGGGTTGTCGGCCACCGTGCGACCGCACGAGGAGGTCGGCCGGTTCCTCGCCGGTTCCGCCCCCATCCGGATCGTCGCGCCGCCCTCGGCGAAGACGTGGGATCTCGCGGTGCGCGTACCGGTCGAGGACATGACCGAACTCGGGGTTTCCGAGCCCGACGAGGAATCGTTCTCACCCACACCGCAGGCCGGGTCGATCTGGCCGCACGTCGAGGAGCAGATCGTCGATCTCATCACCGAGCACCGGTCGACGATCGTGTTCGCCAATTCCCGGCGACTGTCCGAACGTCTCACCGCCCGGCTCAACGAGATCCAGGCCGAACGCCTCGGCGAGCAGGTGGACCGCGAGGGCGCACCGCCTTCGCAGCTCGGATCGCCCACCGAGACCACCGCCGGCGCTGCACCCGTGCTCGCCCGCGCCCACCACGGGTCGGTGAGCAAGGACCAGCGCGCTCTGATCGAGGACGATCTCAAGTCGGGCCGGTTGCGGTGCGTGGTGGCGACGTCGAGTCTCGAACTCGGCATCGACATGGGTGCGGTCGATCTCGTGATCCAGGTCGAGGCTCCGCCCTCGGTGGCCAGCGGTCTGCAGCGCGTCGGTCGCGCCGGGCACCAAGTGGGCGAGACCTCACGCGGCGTGCTGTTCCCCAAGCACCGCACCGATCTCGTGCACTGCGCGGTGACCGTCGAGCGGATGGTCGAGGGACACATCGAGGCGCTGCAGGTCCCGGCGAATCCACTGGACGTGCTCGCCCAGCAGACGGTCGCGGCCACGGCCCTCGAACCCGTCGACGTCGACGACTGGTTCGACACGGTGCGGCGCAGCGGATCGTTCGCGACGCTCTCCCGCGGCGTCTACGAATCCGTCCTCGACCTGCTCGCCGGCCGCTATCCGTCCGACGAGTTCGCCGAGCTCCGTCCCCGGGTGGTATGGGACCGCACGGCCGGCACCCTCATCGGCAGGCCCGGCGCCCAACGGCTCGCCGTCACCTCCGGCGGCACGATCCCCGACCGCGGCCTGTTCACCGTGTACATGGTCGGCGAGAAGAACACGCGGGTGGGCGAACTCGACGAGGAGATGGTCTACGAGTCGCGAGTGGGTGACGTCTTCGCGCTCGGTGCCACCAGCTGGCGGATCGAGGAGATCACCTTCGACCGGGTGCTGGTCTCCCCCGCCTACGGCCGGCCCGGCCGGTTGCCCTTCTGGCACGGCGACAGTCAGGGTCGACCCGCCGAACTCGGTGCCGCGCTCGGCGCATTCCTGCGCGAGATGGGCCACGCCTCGCCGGAGGACGCCGAGACCCGCTGCCGCAAAGGTGGTCTCGACGACTACGCCACCGGAAATCTCATCCGTCTGCTCGACGAGCAGCGCACCGCCACCGGTCACCTGCCCACCGACCGAACACTCGTCGTCGAACGGTTCCGCGACGAACTCGGCGACTGGCGGCTGGTGCTGCACTCTCCGTTCGGGTTGCGAGTGCACGCGCCGTGGGCGCTCTCGGTGGGCGCGCGGCTGCTCGAACGCTACGGCATCGAATCGCACCCCACCCCGTCCGACGACGGCATCATCGTCCGACTGCCCGACACCGACGACGCCCCGCCCGGCTCGGAGATCTTCGTCTTCGACACCGAGGAGATCGACGACATCGTCACCGAACAGGTCGGCGGCTCCGCGTTGTTCGCGTCCCGCTTCCGGGAGTGCGCGGCGCGGGCCCTGCTCCTGCCCCGCCGCAACCCGGGCAAGCGCGCCCCGCTGTGGCAGCAGCGCCAACGATCGGCGCAACTGCTCGACGTCGCTCGCCGCTTTCCCGACTTCCCGATCCTGCTCGAGACGGTGCGCGAGTGCCTGCAGGACGTCTACGACCTGCCTGCTCTGCGCGACCTGCTCGGCAGCATCGCCCAGCGCAAGATCCGGCTGGTGGAGGTCGAGACTCCCACGGCCTCACCGTTCGCGACGTCGCTGCTGTTCTCCTATGTGGGTGAGTTCCTGTACGAGGGCGACAGCCCGCTCGCCGAACGTCGGGCCGCGGCACTGTCGCTCGACTCGACGCTGCTCGCCGAACTTCTCGGCCGGGTCGAGCTGCGCGAACTGCTCGACGCCGACGTCATCACCGAGGCCGAGCACGAACTGCAACGCCTGACCCCGCAGCGACGCGCACGCGACGCCGAGGGCGTCGCCGATCTGCTGCGTCTGCTCGGTCCGCTCACCGAGGCCGAGCTGCGCGAGCGCACCACCGACGACCCGACGTCCTGGATCGAGGATCTCGAAGCGCAACGCCGCGCGTTGCGTGTCTCGTACGCGGGTGAGCACCGATGGGCGGCGATCGAGGACGCCTCACGTCTGCGCGACGCACTGGGCGTGCCCCTGCCGATCGGGGTCCCGACGGTGTTCGTCGAACCGGTCCCCGACCCGCTCGGCGATCTGATCGCCCGGCACGCCCGCACCCACGGCCCGTTCACCACCGCGCAGGCCGCCGCCCGGTTCGGACTGGGCACGGCGGTCGTCGAATCCGTCCTCGGCCGGCTCGCGTCCGAGAAGCGCGTCACGGCAGGCGAATTCCGCCCGGGTGCGAGCGGATCGGAATGGTGCGACACGGAGGTGCTCCGAAGGCTGCGGCGCCGGTCGCTCGCCGCCGCCCGGCAGGACGTCGAACCCGTCAGCACCACGACCCTCGGACGATTCCTGCCCGACTGGCACCACCTCGGCACCGGCCCGGGCACGAGTGCGCTCTACGGCATCGACGGTGTCCTCACCGTCGTCGAACAACTCGCCGGGGTACCGGTGCCCGCGAGCGCCCTCGAACCGCTGATCCTCGCTCCCCGCGTGCGCGACTACACCCCGACGATGCTCGACGAACTCACCACGACCGGTGAGGTCCTGTGGTCGGGTGCCGGGTCCATCTCCGGGAAGGACGGCTGGGTGGCACTGCATCCGGCCGATCTGGCCCCGGCGAGCCTCGCTCCGGTCGACAACATCGAGCTGGGGCCGGTGCACCGGGCGATCCTCGAGTCGCTCTCGGGCGGCGGCGCGTACTTCTTCCGGCAACTCGTCGACGCCGTCACCGTCCTCCACACCACGGCGAGTGACACGACGGTCGCCGACGCCCTGTGGGAGGTGGTGTGGAGCGGGCATATCGCGGGCGACACCCTCGCCCCGCTGCGCGCCCTGATCGGCGACACCTCCCGTGCCAAGCCCGCCCACCGCACCCCGCGCCGGGCGCCGCGCGCCCGGATGTACCGGGCCCGGCCCACGCTGCCGAGCCGCACCGGGCCACCGACCGTGAGCGGGCGCTGGTCGATGCTGCCCGAACGCGAGACCGACGCGACGGTCCGCGCACACACCACCGCCGAACTGCTGCTCGAGCGGTACGGCGTGGTCACCCGCGGTGTCGTCGTCGGCGAGGGTGTGCCCGGCGGATTCGCGACGATGTACAAGGTGCTCAGCCGGTTCGAGGAGACGGGCCGGTGCCGCCGCGGTTACTTCGTCGATTCGCTGGGCGGAGCGCAGTTCTCGACACCGTCGGTCGTCGACCGTCTCCGGTCGTTCTCGGATTCGATCGAGGGCCGGCACTCGGAGACCGCGGCCGTCACCCTCGCGGCGTGCGATCCGGCCAACCCGTACGGTGCGGCACTGCCGTGGCCGAAGTCGTCGGCCGACGACGACGCGCCGCGGCACCGGCCGGGCCGCAAGGCCGGTGGACTCGTGGTGCTCGTCGACGGGGCGCTCGTGCTGTTCGTCGAACGCGGCGGACGCACGGTGCTCACCTTCGACGACGATCCGGGCCGGTTGCGCAGCGCATGCGCGTCGCTCGCTGCGAGCGTCAAACGCGGTGGTGTCGACAAGATCGTCGTCGAGAAGGTCGACGGTGAGACGATCCATGGGCACGAGTTCGCCGGATATCTTGCCGAAGCGGGATTCTCGGCGACCCCGCGCGGCTACCGGCTGAGGTTCTGACGTGCCCGAGGGAGACACCGTGTTCCGCGCCGCGAACCGCCTCCGAACGGCACTGGAGGGAAAGGTGCTCACAGAGACGGACTTCCGCGTTCCGCGTTTCGCCACGGCCGATTTCACCGGGTGCACGGTCGACGAAGTGGTCTCGCGGGGCAAGCACCTACTCGTCCGCGTCGCCGACGTCTCGATCCATTCGCACCTGAAGATGGAAGGCGAATGGCACGTCTATCCGCGCGGAACACGGTGGCGCAAGCCCGGATACAAGGCGCGCATCGTGCTCGGCACCGAGGACGTGCAGGCGGTGGGTTTCGAACTCGGCATCGTCGAGGTGCTCGCCCGTGACCGGGAGGACGACGCCGTGGGCCATCTCGGGCCGGATCTGCTCGGTCCCGATTGGGATCCCGAGCGTGCGGCGGCGAATCTCGTGCGCGACCCGGACCGTCCGATCGGGGTGGCCCTGCTCGATCAGCGCATCATGGCCGGCGTCGGGAACGTGTACCGCTCCGAGTTGTGCTTCCTGCGGGGCGTCGATCCGTGGACCCCGGTCGCGCAGGCCGGGGATCCCGCTGCGTGGGTCGACCTCACGCATCGGTTGCTGGTCGCGAACCGCGACCGGACGACCCGTATCACCACCGGCGACCGTCGTCCGGGCCGCAATCTGTGGGTCTACGGGCGTCGCGGGAAGCCGTGCAGACGCTGCCATACCCCGATCCGGTTCGGCGAGATCGGCACCGCGACCGATCCCGAGCGGGTGGTCTACCGGTGCCCGCGATGTCAGCCGCGCCCGGAAGGATCCCCGCCCTGATCGCCCTGCAGACACGCCGCCCTGCCGGCGTCCTCGACGAGCGCGACGCAGTGCCGGACGAGGGTGTCTCGCGACACGGCGAGGTCGCCTTCGAGGTACCTCATGAACAGGCTGGTGAGGGCGCCGACGGCACCCACGGCCACCATGTGGCGCTGTCCCTCGTCGCCGCCCGGGGGTAGTTGGTCGCGGACCAGCGCGACGAAGGCCGGGGCGAGTTCGATACCGCGCCGACTGATTGTGGGTTCGCGCAGCGGGGCGAGGAGGAGCACGCGTCCCTTCGCGGGGTCGTCGACCATGAGCTCGACGAACGCCCGCACCGCGGCCTCGGCCCGGCCGAGGGTGGGGGCGGACAGTACCGCCTCGGTCAGCGCGTCGCGGGCGCGGTCGGCGACGCGGGCGTAGACCTCGCGGACGAAGGTGTCGCGGTCGGTGAAGCTCTCGTAGAAGTACCGTTCGGTGAGTTCGGCGGCCCGGCACACGGCCCTGACGTTCGCTGCCGCGCCGTCGGGCGCTCAGCCCGAAGGTGACGGATCGCCACCGTCCCACTTCTGTTTCACCCTGACGCACCCTTCCGGTAGCGGCGTCGACGAGGGCGTTCTGTGTCACGCTAGCGAGGTGTCCACGCCCTCGTACCTGTCGTCCGGACGGCGCCGCCCTCTGTCCCCGGAGTCGGCGGCCTCCCGCATCAGCGCCTACGTCTACGGCAACATCCTGGTGCTGGCCGCGCTCGTCCCCATCACGACCTCGCCCGAGTACATCGGGATCGCGATCGTGATCGGCACCGCACTCTCGACGTTCATCGCCCATGTCTTCGCGGAGTCGGTCGCTCAGTCCGTTCGTTCGGGTGCTCAACTCACGCGCAGCGAACGCATCGAGGAACTCCGCGACTCCGTTCCCATCCTGTCGTCGGCGGTATTGCCCTGTCTCGTGCTCGCCACGGCCTGGGTCGGCTGGCTCGAGCCCCGGACGGCCCACATCCTCGCCGAGGTCGCCGTGCTGATCCGTATCGGCTCGACCGTATTCGTCGTGCGCCGGTTACAGAATCGCAGCCCGACCCACCGGACCGTGGCGGCCGCGGTGGGGGTGGCTCTGATCGCAACGGTCGTGGTCGTCGTGAAGGTCGTGCTCACGCACTGACCGCCGCGAAGGCGGTGTCACGCACCGACCGCCGCGAAGGCGGTGTCACGCACCGACCGCCGAGAAGGCGGTGCTCACCGCACCGACACCCGTCACGAACCGCCCGCGGCTACGTGATGGGCACCGGTTCGAGGATCTCCGGCCGGGCCTCCGGGGCCGCTGCCCGGAGCGCGTCCGCGGATTCGTCGTCGGGTCGGTTCTGCGACTCGATCTCCGCCTCGACGCGCGCCCGGTAGGTCGCGACCTCCCGGTCGATCGTCGCGTCGTCCCAGCCGAGGACCGGAGCGACCAGCCGGGCCGTCTGCTCCGCACAGTGCAGCCCGCGGTGCGGGTATTCGATCGAGATCCGGGTCCGGCGCGCCAGGAGGTCCTCGAGATGTAGGGCTCCTTCGGCCGCAGCGCCGTAGACCATCTCGACCTGCAGGTACTGGGGGGCATCGGTCAGCGGTTCGAGCAACTCGGGCCGGCCCTTCGCGAGGCTCAGCACGTCCTCGACGAGGGAGCCGTAGCGGTCGAGCAGATGCTTGACGCGGTAGGGATGCAGACCGTACTGCTCGGCGAGATGCATGGTCTGGTTGACCAGCGCGAAGTACCCGTCGGCCCCGACGAGGGGCACCTTCTCGGTGATCGACGACGCGATCCGGGCCGGGATGTCCTCGGCCGCGAGATCGACGGCGTCCTCGGCCATGACGCGGTAGGTCGTGTACTTGCCACCGGCGATCGCCACGAGCCCCGGCGCCACCCGCGCGACGGCGTGTTCACGCGAGAGCTTGGACGTCTCGTCGCTCTCCCCCGCCAGCAGCGGGCGCAGACCAGCGTAGACACCGTCGATGTCGTCGTGGGTGAGCGGGACGACGAGTACGCGGTTGACGTGGTCGAGGATGTAGTCGATGTCGGCCTTCGTCGCTGCCGGGTGCGCCAGGTCGAGATTCCAGTCGGTGTCGGTGGTGCCGATGATCCAGTGGTTGCCCCACGGGATGACGAACAGCACCGACTTCTCGGTACGCAGGATGATCGCCGAATCGCTGACGATCCGGTCGCGGGGCACGACGATGTGCACGCCCTTCGACGCGCGGACCCGGAATCGGCCGCGCTGCCGCGACAACGACTGGATCTCGTCGGTCCACACACCGGTCGCGTTGATCACCGCGTGCGCCCGCACCTCGGTGACCGAACCGTCCTCGCTGTCGCGCACCCGCACACCCGACACGCGGTCGGCCTCGCGCAGGAAACCGACGACCTGCGTCGACGTACGCACCACCGCACCGTAGTGCGCGGCCGTCCGCGCGACGGTCATGGTGTGCCGGGCGTCGTCGACGACCGTGTCGTAGTAGCGGATTCCGCCGACGAGCGAATTGCGCTTGAGACCGGGAACCATCCGCAGGGCGCCCGAGCGGGTCAGGTGCTTCTGCGCCGGAACGGACTTCGCGCCGCCGAGACGGTCGTAGAGGAAGATACCCGCCGCGACGTAGGGCCGCTCCCACACCCGATGGGTGAGCGGGAAGAGGAACTTCAACGGCCTGACCAGGTGCGGGGCCAGGGTCGTCAATGCGAGTTCGCGCTCACGCAAGGCTTCTCGCACCAGACCGAATTCGAGCTGTTCGAGATAGCGCAGGCCGCCGTGGAACATCTTCGACGACCGGCTCGACGTGCCGGACGCGAAGTCGCGGGCCTCGACGAGAGCGACTCGCAGGCCCCGGGTTGCGGCGTCGAGCGCTGCTCCCGCCCCGACGACACCACCGCCGATGACGACGACGTCGAACTGTTCGGTGGCGAGACGACGCCAGGCGTCGGCGCGCTGTTGCGGTCCGAGGAGTTGCACACCCGATTGGTTGGTCACCGCACCTGCTCCCGTGAGTCGTCGACGTATCCCGATCAAGGGTAGTAGCTTCGGACCCGCAGCGCGCAGCGGAAGCGTTGCCGAACCGAGCCGTCCCCTTCACCCGAGGATCACCTGTGAACCAGTTCATCGCGGCGATCGACCAGGGCACCACGTCCAGCCGGTGCATCATCTTCGACCACGACGGGCGCATCGTCTCGCTCGCGCAGAAGGAACACCGCCAGTTCCTCCCGCGGTCGGGATGGGTCGAACACGACCCGGAAGAGCTGTGGCTCAACACCCGTGAAGTGGGCGCCGCAGCACTCGCCAAAGCGGATCTGCGACGCAACGACGTCGCGGCGATCGGCCTGACGAACCAGCGCGAGACCACGGTGGTGTGGGACCGCACCACCGGAAAACCGGTGTACAACGCGATCGTCTGGCAGGACACCCGCACCGACAGGCTCGTCGAGGAGCTTGCCGGCGACGCCGGGCCCGACCGCTACCGCGAGATCACCGGACTACCGCTGTCGACCTATTTCGCCGGACCGAAGGTGCGGTGGATCCTCGACAACGTCGACGGTGCCCGAGAGCGCGCCGAGGCCGGCGACCTCGCGTTCGGCACCATCGACAGCTGGATCCTGTGGAATCTCACCGGTGGTGTCGGCGAGGAGGGTCAGCCCCCCGGACTGCACATCACCGATGTGACCAACGCCTCCCGGACGCTGCTGATGAATCTCGGGACACAGCAGTGGGATCCGGCGATCTGTGCCGAACTCGGCATCCCGGAGTCGATGCTGCCGGAGATCCGCAGTTCGTCGGAGGTGTACGGGCACGCCCGCGAGCGCGGACCGCTCGCCGGGGTCCCGGTCGCCGGCATCCTCGGTGACCAGCAGGCCGCGACCTTCGGCCAGGGCTGCCTGTCCCCCGGCGAGGCGAAGAACACCTACGGCACCGGCAACTTCCTGCTGCTCAACACCGGCACGACCCCGGTGCGCAGCGAGCACGGCTTGATCACCACCGTCTGTTATCGCATAGGTGACGCCCCCGCGGTCTACGCCCTCGAAGGTTCGGTGGCCGTGACCGGTTCGCTCGTGCAGTGGCTGCGCGACAATCTCGGGTTGATCCGGTCCGCCGACGAGATCGAAGCGCTCGCCACGAGCGTCCCCGACAACGGCGGGGCGTATTTCGTGCCGGCCTTCTCGGGATTGTTCGCGCCGCGCTGGCGACCCGACGCCCGCGGCGTCATCGCCGGCCTGACGCGCTTCGTCGAGAAGGGCCACCTCGCGCGGGCGGCGCTCGAGGCGACGGCCTACCAGACGCGGGAGGTCATCGAGGCGATGAACGCCGACTCCGGGGTCGACCTGCGCACCCTCAAGGTCGACGGCGGCATGGTCGCCAACGATCTGCTCATGCAATTCCAGTCCGACATCCTCGGTGTGCCGGTGGTACGACCCACCGTTTCCGAGACCACCGCACTCGGCGCCGCCTACGCGGCCGGTCTCGCCGTCGGCTTCTGGGAGGACGAGGAGGACATCCGCCGCAACTGGACCGCGGACCGCACGTGGGAGCCGGCGATGCCGGTCGACGAACGCGAGCGCCTGTTCGGCGAATGGAACAAGGCGGTCGAACGCACCTACGACTGGGCATGAGCAGGGCGGGATCGCCGCGAATCCCGCCCCGTCCGGTGCCTAGTCCAGATCGTCGTGGCGCATCAGCTGGCGGGCGGCCTCGGTGACCGATCCGCTCAGCGACGGGTAGACCGAGAAGGTCTGCGCGAGGTCGTTGACCGACAGGTTGTTCTGCACCGCCAACGCTATGGGAAGGATGAGCTCGGACGCGGTCGGGGCGACGACCACACCGCCGATGACCACACCGGTCGCGGGGCGGCAGAAGATCTTCACGAAACCGCGCCGCAGGCCGGACATCTTGGCGCGCGGGTTGGTGTTGAGCGGGAGCATGACTGTGCGGGCGGGCACCTCGCCCTTGTCGATCGTCGCCTGACTGACACCGACGGCGGCGATCTCGGGACGCGTGAACACTGCGGCCGCAACGGTTTTCAGCTTGATGGGGCTCACGCCTTCGCCGAGCGCGTGGTAGATCGCGATGCGGCCCTGCATGGCCGCGACCGACGCGAGCGGCAGCAGTCCGGTGCAGTCGCCCGCGGCGTAGATGCCGGGGACGGCGGTACGGGAGACGCGGTCGACGGGAAGGTAACCGCCCCGGTCGAGTTCGAGCCCGACCCTGTCGAGACCGAGATCCCGGGTGTTGGGCACCGAGCCGACGGTCATCAGCACATGGCTGCCCTCGACGATGCGGCCGTCGGCGAGGAGCACGCGGACGCCGTCCTCGGTGCGTTCGACCCGGTCGGCGCGGGCGTGCTTGACGAGGGTCACACCGCGCTCGGTGAGGACGTCCTCGAGCACGAGAGCCGCGTCCTCGTCCTCGTGCGGCAGGATCCGGTCGCGGCTCGACACGACGGTGACCTGCACGCCGACCTCGGTGTAAGCGGAGACGAACTCGGCGCCGGTGACACCCGAACCGACGACGACGAGGTGCTCGGGAAGCTTCTCGAGGTCGTAGAGCTGACGCCAGGTGAGGATCCGCTCACCGTCCGGCTCCGCGCCCGGCAGAACACGCGGGCTCGCGCCGGTGGCGATCAGCACGACGTCGGCGTCGAGCACCTTTTCCTCGCCGGTCAGCAGCTTGGCGCGCACCTGATGGGCGGCCATGCCGGGCTGCGCGTCGACGAGTTCGCCGTAACCGGAGAACAACTTCACCCCGGCGGCCTCGAGCTTGGTGCGGATGTCGGAGGACTGCGCGCGGGCGAGGCTCTTCACACGGCCGTGCACCTGCGGCAACGACACCTCGGCACGGTCGAGTTCGATGCCCAGGTCGGCGGCGCGGCGCATGTCGGTGCGCACGCCGGTCGAGGCGATGAAGGTCTTGGAGGGGACGCAGTCGAAGAGCACGCAGGCGCCACCGATCCCGTCCGAATCGATCAGTGACACCGTCGCGCCGTACTGGGATGCCACCAGCGCCGCCTCGTATCCTGCGGGGCCGCCGCCGATGATGACGATCCGGGTCATTGTTCTCCTCTGTATCGATTCCGAAGGGTGCCGGGTCGGGCTGCACGTGAGCGCCTGGTGGGCACACACGTGGTCTCAACGCTATGCCAATGCCCCCACCTCGCGCACAGGGACCGGTGGACCCGGCACGCAACGGCCCCCGATAACTCCTCGTCCGTCCCTGCGCCGCCCCTCCGACGACTCCGGTGGACGACGGGTTAGCCTTATCCTCGTGCCGATCTACGCCGCCTACGGGTCCAACATGCATCCGGAGCAGATGCTGACGCGCTGCCCGCATTCGCCGATGGCGGGAACCGGGTGGTTGCACGGTTGGCGACTGACCTTCGCCGGCGCCGACATCGGCTGGGAGGGCGCCCTCGCGACGGTCGTCGAGGATTCGGACGCGAAGGTGTTCGTCGTGCTCTACGACGTGCCGGAGGACGACGAACGCAGCCTCGACCGCTGGGAGGGAGCCGAACTCGGTTTCCACCGCAAGATCCGCGTGCGCGTCGACACGGCCGACGGTCCGGTCCTCGCGTGGCTGTACGTCGTCGACGGATACGAGGGCGGCCTGCCGTCGGCACGCTATCTGGGCGTGATGGCCGACGCGGCCGAGATCGCCGGGGCCCCCGCCGAATACGTTCGGGATCTGCGTACCCGCAACAGTCGCAATGTGGGTCCGGGGCGTCCCGACGGCTTCTAGACGCCGGCCTTCCTACCCTCCGGGATAGAAGGGCACCGGTCGCCGGACGCTCACCGTCACCGGGTCGCCCGCCTGCAGACCGTGCAGGGTGGTGCACAGGGCACGGACGGCGATTCCCATCCCCTCGACCCGCACTTCGCTGTGTGCGCCGCCGAATGCCGTGTCGCGCACAGTGAACGATCCGGCAGCAGGGCACTTCGTCGGCGCTGCCCCGACTTCGATCTGTTCCGGTCGCAGCAGGACGCGACCCACGCCGTGTCCGGGTGAGACGAGCTGAACCTTCCCGAGCGGGGTCTGCGCGCAGTCGCCGAACGCCTCGGCCTCGAGTACGATCGCCTCCCCCACGAACTCGCCCACCGCGACGGATGCCGGCCTCCCGTAGACCTCCTCGGGCGAGCCCACCTGGGCGATCCGGCCGTCGAGCATCACCGCCAGCCTGTCGGCCATGGCCAAGGCCTCCGTCTGGTCGTGGGTCACGAGCACCGCCGCGACCGACTGTTCGCGCAGCAGCGTACGGACATCCGCGCGCAGACTCGCGCGCAGACCGGCGTCGAGCGCGCTGAACGGCTCGTCGAGCAGGACCACGGACGGTCGCGGTGCCAGTGCACGAGCCAGAGCGATCCGCTGCTGTTGCCCGCCGGAGAGCGCGCTCGGCTTACGGTGCCCGACTCGCGGAAGACCGACGAGATCCAGTAGCTCCTCGACCCGGCGTCGATGTTCCTCCCGCGCACCTCCGCGCCACGGCCGGTTCGCTCGCCCCAGACCGTAGCCGATGTTGCGCGCCACGTTCAGATGCGGGAACAACGCGCCTTCCTGCGGCACGAGGCCCACCCCGCGACGTTCGGGTGGCACGTCGGTCACGGTCACGTCGTCTACGGAGATCCGTCCCGACGCTGCGGGATGCAGCCCAGCCGCCACTCGCAACAGCGTGGTCTTGCCGCCACCCGACGGTCCGAGGACGGCGAGCAGGTCGCCGCGCGGCACGTCGAGGGTCACATCGGTGACGACTTCGGCGGCGCCGTATCGCGCGGATACATTCTCGATGGTCAGACCGGTCACTCTTCGCCTCCACTTTCCGCGCCGACCCGGCCGCGCAACAGACGTCCCAGCACGAGCGACGGCAGTGCCGCGATGAGGACGAGGATCACCGCATAGGGTGCTGCCGAGCCGTACGCGAGGGTTTCGGTATGTCGCCACATCCCAGTCGCGAGCGTGTCGTGCCCGATGGGGACGAGCAGCAGCGTCGCAGGCAGTTCCTTGGCGATGGTCAGGAATGCCAATGCCGCACCGGCGACCACGCCGGGTGCGGCGATCGGGATCGTCACCCGCAGTCCGGTGAGCAATCTTCCGGAACCGAGAGTTGCGGACGCATCTTCGAGACCCCGGGGGATCGCGGCGACCGCCGCATGGATCGACCCCACCGCGAGAGGGAGGAACAGGACCGCGTAGGCGATCACCAGCATCGGGGTCTGCTGGTACCACTGCGGGAGCAGTCGGATGCCGAAGAACACGAGCGCCAGACCGACGGTGATGCCGGGCAGCGCGAAGCCGATGTAGGCGGCGCTCTCGGTGAAGCGGGACAATCGGGAGTGCGACCGTGCGGCGTAGATGCCCACCGGAAGTGCGAGCACCGTGGTCAGCAACGCACCGAGCGCGGACACCCACAGAGTGTAGGTGGTGGCGGTCCAGATACCGGACCAGTCGACCGCGATCTGCTGTGACCTCCACAACCAGCGGGCCAGGCCCGCGACCGGAACTCCCACGCTCACGACGAGCAGAGCGGTGAGGAAGCCGATCGCCGGCCATCGCCGTGAGCCGAGCATCACGGGTTCGGCCGTGCGCGCGGTACCGGATCCGATCCGCGCGGTGGCGCCGCGGCGCGCTCTCCGTTCGGCGACGGTCAGCACCACGGCGATCGCGACCAGCACGATGCCGAAGACAGCGGCGGGCGTGCGATCGAGAAGTCCCCGATAGCTTCCGTAGATCGCCAGGGTGAACGCTTCGTAGCGCATCAATGCGATGGCGCCGAAGTCGCTGAGCGTGTAGAGCGCGACGAGCAGTCCGCCCGCCGCCGCGGTCGGCCACACCTGCCGCAAGGTGACGGTGAGGATGGCGGTCAGCCGGGACCGGCCGAGAGTGCGGGCCACTTCCTCGAGCCCCGGGTCGGCCGAGGCGAGTGCCGCCGCCACAGGCAGATAGACGTAAGGAAAGGACGCGCAGGTCAGGACGAGGGCAGCACCGACGAAACCTTCGAGCGCGGGGAACTGGGCGATCCAGACGAAGCCCGACACGTACGAGGGGATCGCCAAGGGCAGACTCAGGGCCAACGCGAACCAGCGACGGCCGGGGAGATCCGTGCGGGTCGTCAACCATGCGGCGGCGAGCCCCAGGATCAGGCATGCCACCGTGACCGTCACGGCGAGCGCGCCGCTGCGCCACACCAGTTCGAGAGTGCGTGGACGGAACACGAGCGAGACGACCCGTTCGGGTCCGTCCGCGAACGCGCGCATCACCAGGTGCGCGACGGGTGCGAGCGCGAACACGGCAACACCCAGCGCGGCCGTGGCCAGGATCGGCCGGCCGCGTCGGGTACCGACGCGCGGCGTCGCGAGGGTGATCAGATGAATTCCAGTTCCTGCAGGAGCGCCTGTGTTTCGGCCAGGGACGCCAGTTCGGCCAGTTCGATGTCGGAGGTCCCGATCTCGGAGAGCGGGCGCAGGTCGGTCTGGGTTTCGGTCCCCTCGACGACCGGATACTCCGCGGTCTCGTCGGCGAAATAGGTCTGCGACTCGGGCGAGAGCAACGCTGCCACGAACTGCTCGGCCTGCTCGCGCTGGTCGGTAGTGGCGAGCACCGCGGCGCCGGCGATGTTCACCAGGGCACCGGGATCGCCCGCGTCGAAGAAGTGGAGCTGCACGGCAAGGTTGTCGGCGCCCTTCTCGTCCGCGAGCCCGTACCAGTAGTAGTGATTGGTGAGGCCGAGGGTCACCTGGCCGGTGTCGACGCCCTCCATGAGAGGTCCGTTGCCTTCGAAGGCGACCGGTTCGTTGGCCTTGAACGCCTCGAGCCATTCGCGGGCACCGTCCTCGCCCCGGGAGACACGGAGTCCGGTCACGAACGACTGGAACGACGCATTGGTCGGCGCGAAACCCACCTGGCCCTTCCACTTCGGGTCGAGGAGCCCGTCGATCCCGCTCGGCAGGTCCTGCGGCTGCACCTTGTCGTCGTTGTAGACCAGGACGCGAGCCCGTGCAGAGGTGGCGACCCAGGTGCCGTCCTCCGCGCGGTAGTTCTCGGGCACCTGATTCGTCACACTCGCGGGCAGCTGCTCGAGCAGACCCGAACGGTCGAGCAGACCGAGCGCGCCGGCATCCTGGCTGAAGACCACATCGGCGGGCGATGCGGCACCTTCTTCGACGAGCTTGCCCGTGATCTCCGGCGTGCCGCCGTAGACGACGTCGATCGGGAAACCGAGAGTGCCTTCGAGTTGTTCGACGAGCGGGCCCACCAGGTTCTCGCTACGCCCGGAATAGAGCGTGAGCGCCTCCCCGTTCGAAGCGTCCGGGGTGGTGTCGCCCGAGCCGCTGTCGCTGCACGCGGCGAGAACGGCGACGAGCGTGGCTGCCGTCAGCCCTGCGCCGATCCGGTGTCGAAGGGACATCGATTCCTCCTGGTATGGGTGAGCTCACACATCCTACCGTTCAGGTAAGCCTGAGCTTATTTCGGGCTGCGTCACGCAGCGCCGAGAACCAGATTCGTCATCACCCGCACACCCACGGCCAGCGCCCGCTCGTCGAGATCGAAGGTGGGCTGGTGGATGTCGAGTTCGGGCCCGACCCCCGGCCACACCCCGAGCCGCCCCATGGCGCCGGGGACGTGTTCGAGATACCACGAGAAGTCTTCTCCCCCACCGGATTGTGGGGTGTCCGCGAGGGCGTCGGGGCCGGTCGCGCGGATCGCGTCCTCGAACATGCGCGCCGACACCTCGTCGTTGACCACCGGCGGCACGCCGCGGCGATAGTTCAGTTCGTAGCTGACACCGGTGGGCGCGAGCAGACCGTGCACGATTTCGCGGACCATCGGTTCGAGCAGCTGCCAGGTGTCGTGGTCGCCGGTGCGGACGGTGCCCGCGAGCATGCCGGTGCGCGGGATCGCGTTCGGTGCCTTGCCGGCGCTGACCGCACCCCACACCATGACGGTGCCGGTGCGCGGATCGATGCGACGGCTGAGCATGCCGGGAAGACCCGTAATGACGGCACCGAGGCCGTAGACGAGATCGCCGGTCAGGTGCGGCCGGGAGGTGTGCCCACCGGGTGAGTCGAGGACGAGTTCGACAGTGTCGGCCGCCGAGGTGATCGCCCCGACCCGCATACCGACCTTGCCCGCCTCGAGACGCGGGTCGCAGTGCAAGGCGAAGATCCGCGCGACCCCGTCGAGTCCGCCCGCCGCGACGACGTCGAGCGCCCCGCCCGGCATGACCTCCTCCGCGGGCTGGAAGACCAGCCGGACACCGATCGGCAATTCGGGCATCGAGGCCAGCGCCAGACCTGCACCGAGCACGACGGTGGTGTGGGCGTCGTGCCCACACACGTGCGAGACACCGGGGACGGTGGATTCGAACGGCAGGCCGGTGGCCTCCTGCATCGGCAGGGCGTCCATGTCTGCACGCAGGGCGATGCGCGGTCCGCCGGTCGGACCGAGATCGCAGATCAGGCCGGTGCCGCGAGGCAGGACCTTCGGCTCCAGTCCGGCCGCGCGCAGGTGCTTCGCGACGAACTCGGTGGTGGCGTACTCCTGCCGGGCGAGCTCGGGATTCGCATGGATGTGACGGCGCCAGAGCGAGAGGTCCTCGGTGTGGCGGTCCAACCACTTCTCGACGTAGGGGTTCATCGACGGCCGGCCTGTTCGAGGAGCCGTGCCCGGTGGACCGGATCGGTCGCCGCGCGTACGGCGGTCGCTGCGAGCGCACGCGCTCCGTCGAGTACTGCCCGATCGGCGGACTCGGTGACACACGCGGCCGCGAATGCAGCCTGATGTGTCACCGCGCCACCGGAGTCGAGTCCGATGACCGGATGGATTCCCGGCACCACGTTCGTCACGTTTCCCATGTCGGTACTGCCCAGGGGGCGCGCTCCTTCCTCCTCGACGGGCAGCGGTCGGCGCCCGAGATCGATGATCTCCTCACGATATGCCTGCACCAGCCACGGATCGGGAGTGAGTTCGGTATAGGTCGGCGAGACCGTCCGGATCCGGTGGTTGCATCCGGTGGCCAGCGCCCCGGCGGCGAAGCAGTTGCGTGCGCGGTCGACGAGGTCGTCGAGGAGTTCGCTCGTCCCGGCCCGCAGGTAGTACAGCAGTTCGGTGTGGCTGGGCACGATGTTCGGTGCCGTCCCGCCCTGCGCGACGATGCCGTGGATCTGTTGCCCGGGATGCAGGTGCTGCCGCAGCAGTCCAACCGCGACCTGGGCGACGGTCGCAGCGTCGGCAGCGTTGAGCCCGTATTCGGGGGCCGCGGAGGCGTGCGCCTCGCGGCCGTCGTACTCGACGGCGATGTCGGCGAGGGCGAGCGACGTCGCCCCGGTGATGTCGAACGGGCCGGGATGCACCATCATCGCCGCACCGACGCCGTCGAAGACGCCGCGTTCGAGCATGAGGACCTTGCCGCCGCCGGTTTCCTCCGCGGGGGTTCCGATGACGCGGACGGTCACGTCGAGTTCGTCGGCGAGCGCAGCGAGACCGATCCCGGCGCCCACGGCCGACGCCGCGATGATGTTGTGGCCGCACGCGTGCCCGATGCCCGGCAGTGCGTCGTACTCGGCGCAGAACGCGAGGACGAGTTCGCCGCTGCCGAACCGCGCATCGAAGGCGGTGGGCAGGTCGGCGATGCCGGTGGTGACCTCGAAATCGTGGTCGCGCAGCACCTCGACGATCTTCGCGGCGCTCCGGTGTTCCTCGAACGCGAGTTCCGGTTCGGCGTGGATGGAATGCGACAGGCCGACGAGGGTGTCGGAAGCAGCCTCGATCGCCGTGGCGTAGTCGGTCGTCACGGGGTCCAGTCTGTCATGCTCACCGCGTCCCGATCGATCGGCGCGTACGACCGGTTCGTCGACTTCGCGGCGGGGCGATCAGCCGAACCGGAAGTTCGACGCGTCGGTCCGGATCTCCAGTGCCGAGATCAGCGGCGCGTGCAGACCGCGCTTGATGCCCGACAGATTCGGCCCGCGGGTGGCGGTGAGCGCCGCTGCGCGCTCGACCGCCGTTGAGAGCACGGCGTCACCGGTGACGGCCTGCTCGGCGATGCCCGCGGCCACGGCGTCCTCACCGCCGTAGCGACGGCCGGTGGTGATGGCCTCGACCGCCGTCTGGATCGGCAGGCGGAAACGGATCAGCGCGGACATCCCGACGGTGAACGGCATGTTCAGCTGCACCTCGGGCAGACACCAGTAGCCGCGGTCGCCGCGCATCACCCGGAAGTCGTGCACGAGCGCGAGCATCGCGCCGGCACCGAAGGCGTGCCCCTGCACGGCCGCGACCGTCGCCGCCGGGAAGGTGAGCAGCCGCACATAGAGGGCGTGGACGGAGTCCAGATAGCCCGGCAGATCCGGCAGGTTCGCGCCGACCCAGTCGATGTCGAGTCCGTTGCTCCAGAACTTTCCGGTCGCCGCGGTCACGAGGGCGGCGGGTCCGTCGTGCGCTTCCACCTCGTCGAGGAGGGAGTGGATCGCGGCGAGACGATCGGGGTGGAACCGGTTCTCGGAGACCTCCGCGTCACGGTCACCGAGATGCAGGACGAAGACGTCGCCGTCACGTTCGAGGTAAGGCATGCGCGTCAGCATACCGCGCCTACTTACCCACGAGTAACAAGCTGTGAGCGATTAGGGTCCGATGCCATGGGAGAACCCGATCACGTCTTCGACCCCACCGCGGCCGCCGACGCCGCAGCCGCCGCTCTCGCCGAACGGACGGGGGTCGCCGAACACTCCGTCGCCGTCGTCCTCGGGTCCGGCTGGCGGGCCGCAGTCGAGAGTTTCGGCATCCCCGTCGCCACGATCCCGATGAGCGAGCTGCCCGGCTTCGCACCGCCGACGGCGGCAGGGCATGCCGGGAACATCCACTCCGTGCGCGCCGGTGACAACGCCGTCCTCGTCCTCGCCGGCCGCATCCACGCCTACGAGGGGCACGACCTCGCCCGCGTCGTCCATCCCGTGCGCACGGCAGTCGCAGCGGGTGCCCGCACCGTCGTCCTCACCAATGCGGCGGGCGGCATCGATCCCGAGTTCTCCGTGGGACAACCGGTTCTCATCTCGGACCACCTCAATCTCACCGGTCGCTCGCCGCTGGTGGGTGCCCAGTTCGTCGACCTCGTCGACGCCTACTCGCCGGATCTTCGTGCACTCGCCTGCGAGATCGATCCGTCGCTGCGCGAAGGGGTCTACGCCGGTCTGCCCGGGCCGCACTACGAGACCCCGGCGGAGATCCGGATGCTGCGCACCCTCGGCGCCGACCTCGTCGGCATGTCCACGGTCCACGAGACCATCGCGGCGCGCGCGGCCGGAGCGCGCGTGCTCGCGGTCTCGCTGGTGACCAACGCCGCGGCCGGCATCACCGGCGCTCCCCTCGACCACACCGAGGTACTGGCCGCGGGTCGTGCGGCCGCGACCCGGATGGGCGATCTTCTGCGCGATCTGGCGGCCCGGCTGTGACGCTGCGATTCGGCACCGCGGGGTTGCGCGGCCCGGTCGGCGACGGACCGGACTGCATGAACGTACCCGTCGTCGTCCGCACCACCGCCGGACTCGCGGCGTGGCTCGAGGCGAACGGGCAGGGCGACGGCACCGTCGTCGTCGGCCGCGACGCCCGTACGGGCTCGGCGGAATTCCACACCGCCGCGGCAGAGGTTCTCGCCGCGGCCGGCTTCGAGGTCGTCGCCTTCGGAGAGCCGCTCCCCACCCCGCTGACCGCCTTCGCGGTACGGGCGCTGGGCGCCGTTGCGGGCGTGCAGATCACGGCATCGCACAATCCCGCCGCCGACAACGGGTACAAGGTCTATCTCGCCGACGGAGCGCAACTGGCCGCACCCGCCGATCGGGAGATCGAAACGGCGATCGACGCCGTCGGTTCCGCCGCGGACGTGCCCCGGATGCCGGTCGCGCCGTCGGGTGACGACCTCGTCGACCGCTATCTCGCCCGGGTCGCGTCGCTCCCCCGCTCACCGCACCGAGGCATGCGCATCGCCCTGACGGCACTGCACGGTGTCGGCGGCGAGACGGCAGTCGCGGCCCTGCGTTCCGCGGGATTCGACGACATCCACGTCGTGGCGTCCCAGTTCGCACCCGACCCGGCGTTTCCCACCGTCGCCTTCCCCAACCCCGAGGAACCGGGCGCAACAGAGGCTCTGCTCGCGCTGGCGGCCGAGGTCGACGCCGACATCGCCCTGGCGCTCGATCCCGATGCCGATCGTTGCGCCGTCGGTGTCCCGGGCCCGCGGGGATGGACGATGCTGCGCGGCGACGAGACCGGGGTCCTGCTCGGCGACCGGATCCTCGCGTCGTCACCGCCCGGCTCACTGGTCGCGACCACCATTGTCTCGTCGACCATGCTGGGGCGACTCGCGACCGCACGCGGCGCGCGATATGCGCAGACGCTCACGGGTTTCAAGTGGCTCGCCCGCGCCGGTGACGGCCTCGTCTACGCGTACGAGGAGGCGATCGGGCACTGCGTCGATCCGGACGCTGTGCGCGACAAGGACGGCATCGCGACCGCCGTAATGGTCGCCGACTACGCGGCCGATTTGAAGCAGGCCGGCCGGACACTGCTCGACGCACTCGACGACCTGCATCGCGAACTCGGTGTCCACGTCGGCGATCAGGTGTCGATCCGCGTCGACGACCTGCAGCGCATCGGCACCGTGATGACGCGACTGCGTGCGGAGCCGCCGACGACCCTCGCGGGTCTGGAGGTGACCGCGACCGATCTCGCCGAGAGCCCGGGACCGATGCACACCGACGCTCTCGTCTTCGAGAGTCGCGAGGACGTCGCGGGCGGGCCGAGGGTGCGCGTGGTGGTGCGCCCCTCGGGCACCGAACCGAAGCTCAAGGTCTACCTGGAGGTGGTCACGGAGCGGGACCGCCCGGCGGCGGAAGCGATACTCGACGCCCTGCGCGGATGGGCGGCCTCGCTCGGTGACGAGAACCCCTGACCCGGCCGGATCCGGCCGGGCCAGGACCCGATTCGATCAGACCTGCTGCTGCAATCAAACCTGCTGCGGCACACCGTAAGTGACGACGGTGTTCCGGTCGGCGGTGACAGCCTTCAGGTACGGACGGATCATCACCGGCCCGATGGCTCCCGAGACCGAGCCGTGCACGCCGGCGATCCGGATGGTCGTCGAGCTGCCGTCGAACTCGAAGCCCTCGACGATCGGGACGGACGTGATGCCGCCCGGCTCGAGCGGGATCTCGATCTCCTGGGACGGGATGATGTCGCCGCTGAGCGAACCACCCGCCTCCAGGCCGAGATCGAGCGAGGCACCACCTTCGTTGTCGAGCGAGAGGCCGATGGCCGCACCGTTGTCCACACCCCAGGACAGGCTCGGAGTGATGACGGTGACCGTCGCCCCCGGCAGCGCGACCGGGTAGCCGACCTGGAAACCGACCTCCACCGCCGTCCCGACGAAGTTCGCCGCATTCGGACCGGTGATCCGAACGGTAGCAATCTCGTCGTGGAAGAACTCGACACTCAGCGGTGAGCTGTCGAGCGGCGGCACCGACTGTGTCGAGGTGTCGGCCTGGATCACTTCGATCGCGTGCCCTCCGTCCAACGGGAGGATACGCGAGTTGTCGACAGCAGCCGCAGCCGTGCCGTGACTCGTCACTGCGGCGAGGACGGCGACCGCGACCACCGAAGCCGCTCTGACACTTCCACGAATCAGATTGCGGGAGAAGATTCTTGCCATTCCGCCGACCCCATCTCCGGCTGTACCTACGCAGTGGACTTCACACGGAGCACACCGAGCGTAAGAAGAAATCGAGACCTGCGGGTTGTTTTTCGATAACGAGATGACTGCGGTCGGGTGTCACATCCGTACCGTCAGTCACACGAGTAACACACGACGCGCGGTTTATCGCGGCCCGAACTGCCTGTCCCCCGCATCGCCGAGACCCGGCACGATGTACTTGTTCTCGTTGAGACCTTCATCGACCGACGCCGTGACCAACCGGACCGGATGACCCGAGGCAGCAAGGGCCTCGACGCCCTGCGGCGCCGCGACCACACAGATCGCGGTGATATCCGTGGCACCGCGCTGGGCGAGGATGTCGAGAGTGTGCACCATCGACCCCCCGGTCGCGAGCATCGGGTCGAGCACGAAGACGGGAAGACCCGACAGGTCCTCCGGCAACGACTCCAGATAGGGCACCGGCTCGAAGGTCTTCTCGTCACGAGCGAGACCGACGAAACCGACCTGCGCCTGGGGAATCAGGGCGTGGGCCTGTTCGACCATGCCGAGGCCGGCGCGAAGAACCGGGACGAGCAGCGGAGGCTGCTGCAACCGTACCCCCGTCGTCACCGCGACCGGCGTCTTGACGTCGAACGTCTCGGTGGGCGCATCGCGCACCGCCTCGTAGACGAGCATCTGGGTGAGCCGCCTCAACGCGTGCCGGAAGGCAGCGTTGTCGCTGCGTTCGTCGCGAAGGATGGTCAGGAGCGAAGCAGCGAGCGGATGGTCGACGACGAGCGAATCCATGTCCGAAGGATAGAACGACGGAACCGATCGGCAGTCGGGTGCGTCGAACCAGGCAGGGACGGAACCCTCCGAAGGTGCCGAATCCCACATCAACGACGCGAGAGGCGACGAGGTGACCGAGAACTCCGGTAGGGACGCGATACGGATCGACACGAGTGCCGTCGGGAGGTTCGGCGACGACGCCGTCGAACTCGCCGCGCGCCTGCACGAGGCCGCCGAACGGACAGGGCACGGCGACCCCTCGGCGCTGAGCGCCGCACTGGGTCCGATCGGGGCACCCGTGCTCGCCGCTCTCACCGCGACCCACTCCGCGCACGTGCGCGATCTCGGCCGGCTCGGCGACCTGCTCGGCGGAATGGGAGACGCCGCGAAGGCCTCCGTGGCCGCCTACGAGCACACCACCGACGACACCGCCGCACGACTCGACTCCGTCGTGGAGTCACTGTGATCGGAGGGGATCTGCTCGTCGCTCCGCTGACCGGCCTGCTCGACGCGTTCGGCACCGCGCTGCCACCCGGCGTCGATCCGGGCGAGATGGTGCGCATCGGTGCGCAGTGGGCCGAGGAGGTACATGCGACCGGGCGCGACGCCGTCGCCGAGCTCGCCTGGGCCTGGGGTGGCCCGGCCGCCTCGCAGGCGATCGCGAGTGCCGAGCAGGTCCTCGCCGACGTCCTCGCGGCGGCCGATCGTGGGTCGGCACTGGCCGGGATCGCGCTCGAGGCGACCGTCACGGTGGTCACCGGTGCGGCCGAGATCGCTCGTCTCGTCGACTCGTTCGTCACCTTCGCCGAGCAGGCCGCACCCGCGACGTCGCTTCCACAGGGGCAGCTCGCGCTCCTCGCAGTGGCGATCGACCACCTCGTCGCCGGGCTGGACGTGCTGACACAGGTGACCGGAACGCTCGCGGAGCTGACCGATCGGGCGTCCGCACTCCTTCCACCCGAGCCCTCCGCTCCCCCGATCGACTCCGGCCACCATCCCGGCCCCGACCCGGCCGGCGACGAGCCACGTTCGCTCCACACCTTCGGTGGAGGGCTCTCGACGGGCGTGGAGGTGCGGCTTCCGGACGGCAGCGTCAGCCTGGCACCGAACGAGACCGCTGCGGCAGCGGTGCGTCACGCCCTCGCCCAGCAGGGCACCCCGTACGTGTGGGGCGGCACGAGTCCCGGCTCCGGCCTCGACTGCAGCGGACTGACGCAGTACGCCTACGCGCAGGCTGGGGTCGAACTGCCGCGGTTGGCCCAGGAACAGGACGTCGGCACACGGGTGGATCCTGCGGCCGCCCTGCCCGGAGACCTCGTCGTGTGGGACGGGCACGTGGCGATGGTGGTGGGCAACGGCCTCATGGTCGAGGCGGGCGACCCCGTCTCCGTGACGCCGATGCGCACCAGCAACGGTGGAATGGCCTTCCACGGTGTCTACCGCCCGACCGCCGGCTGATTCCGGAGAATCTCCGCACCGGGAGGGAACCGGCCGGGCTCGCGCTGCGTCCAACCCGATATGGACAGCACGACGACGGAACCGATCACGGCCACCGCCCACAACCGGGCCGGGACGATCTCGGTGCGCACGACGGACGGTGGACTACCCGTGGACCTTCGCATCGACCCCCGCGAGTTACGTTACGGAGCAAGGCAACTGGCCGATCAGATCCTCGCCTTGAACCGGCAGGCCGCTCTCGAGGCCGCGGTGGTCCGCGGCGAACGCCTCGCCGCCGAAGGTGTCCCCCGCGAGATCCTCGACCGGATGCGGCTGCCGTCCCGCGCCGACCTGGCGGACGGACCGACCGATCGTCGTGGAAGTCTCGTTCGATGAGCGAACCGATGGTGGAGGCGATCGTCGACCGAGCCCACGTCCGGCTCGATGCGCTCGAACGCACGGTGGAGAGGCTCGGCGCGGTCCGGGGCACCGCGAGCAGTCCCGACGGACGCGTGACCGCCCGTGTGGACGGTTCGGGAGCGCTCGAAGGACTCGTGCTGGCCGAGCCGATCGGCGGCACCGACCCCCGCGAACTGGCCGCGGTGATTCTCGCGACCGTGCACGACGCCGCACGGCAGGCCGCTGCCGCGCGCGTCTCCGCGATGGACGAGCTCCGCGCGGCCCTCGACGCGAGCGACGCCGGTCCGGTCGCCGTCGGTCACCACCCGGTCACCGTCGGCGACCGTCCGGTAACGCGATGAAACCGATAGCGAGCCGCCCCCGGCTATATTCTCGGCGCCGACATGGCTAGGCTTCGCGCCATGGCTGGAGACATCGTCCCGATCGAGCTCGGTCTCACCGACGGCAACCTCGTGACGCTCTGGGCGCCGCGCTGGCGCGAAGGCGACGACGAGTGGGAGGCATTCCTCGGCCACGGCGACGATCTGTACGCCTTCCCGTCGGTCCCCGAGCTCGTCGCGTTCGTGCGTTCGGGTGCCGACAACGACCTCGTCGAGCACGAGGCGTGGCCGATCGTGTCCAAGCTTGCGGCCTCGGAGTTCGAACCCGACGAACCGCACACCTACGACCTCGTCGGCGTCCCCGAACTCGTGGCCGACGATCCGGATCCCGTGTCGGTGTCCGAGCTGCAGGACACCTTCGACATCGTGAGCATCCTCGGCGACGTCTGCGATCTCGACGTCGTGACGAAGTTCTTCGAACGCGAGGAGATCGACCTCCTGTTGCAGCACGGTGTCTCGGCCTTCCGCACGCGTGAGGGCCTCGACCTGTGGAATCGCGTCGGAACCGCGGTCGCGCAGGACTGGGACGGCGTGATCGACGCGCTCGACGCCGTGATCTCCACTCCCGACGTCGATGCTGCCGTGGTCGCCGAGATCGAATCCGAGCTCGTCGCGGTCGACGAAAACGAGGTCGAGGCCGACGACACGGTCGAGGACGTCGACGCCGACGACGAGTACGAGTTCATCGACACCGATGACGAGGACGACGGCTACGAGTTCTGGGCCCGGGTCGGCATCGATCCCATCCGGATCATCACGACCGACGGCACCTGGTACTCGCTGCGGTGCTACGTGAACGACGACGCCGTCTTCCTCGGCCACGACGGCACGATCGACGTCTTCCCGTCCGAGCGCGCGCTGGCCCGCCACCTCGCCGACAACCACGACCACGACCTCGCGACGCTCGAGCCGTACACGGAGATCCAGCTCGCCGCCGTCGACGGATCGCTCGACGTGACGGTCACCGACGACAACGTCTATGTGCTCACCGGGATCGCCGACGACATCGCTCAGGGTGTTGCGGCCGTCGACCCCGACCAGCTCGAACTCGCGGTCGAGTTGTTCGTCGACGCAGCGAACTTCGCGGACGACGACTCGACGGAGGCCGCGCTCGCCGCGTCCACGGAACTCGGCTGGTTCGTCAACCACGTGATCGAACCCGACTCGGGACACACGGCACCCAAGCCGCCGTTCGACACCGAATCCCTCGCCTGGCGCGAGCTCGAGCGCGAGTTCGAAGCGCGACTGCGTCGGCACTGACGCGCGTCGCGTCGGGTCGGCACTGACGCGCGTCGCGTCGGGTCGGCACTGACGCGCGTCGCGTCGGGTCGGCACTGACGACAGCTCCACTTGGGCACTCCGGCGCGCGAAGTGGTCACAAGAGCGCGTTGTAACGCGCTCCGATGACCATTTCCCGCCCCGCGCACCCATAGAGGTATCTGCGGGTCGCGGTCTCTACCCGACGAGGACGGCGTATCCAGGCTTGATGACGTCGTCGATCAGTTCCAGTCGCTGGTCGAACGGGAGGAAGGCCGACTTCATCGCGTTGATCGTGAACCGTTCGAGGTCGACCCAGCTGTAGTCGAAGGTCTCGACGAGCCGCACCATCTCCTGCGTCATCGTGGTGTCGCTCATCAACCGGTTGTCGGTGTTGACGGTGACGCGGAAGCGCAGGCGGGCGAGCAGGTCGAAGGGATGCTCGGCGAGCGTGCGCACCGCGCCGGTCTGCACGTTCGACGACGGGCACAGTTCGAGGGGGATGCGCTTGTCGCGGATGTAGTTCGCGAGCCGGCCAGGAGTGGCGGTTCCGTCGTCGTGCACTTCGATGTCGTCGACGATGCGCACACCGTGGCCGAGTCTGTCGGTGCCGCAGAAGGCGACCGCTTCGTGGATGGACGGGAGCCCGAACGCCTCACCGGCGTGGATCGTGAAGTGCGCGTTGGCCGCGCGGGTGTACTCGAAGGCGTCGAGATGACGGCTGGGCGGGTTGCCCGCTTCGGCGCCGGCGATGTCGAATCCCGCCACGCCGCGGTCCCGGAAGCGCACGGCGAGTTCGGCGATCTCCAACGAGCGTGCAGCGTGCCGCATCGCAGTGAGCAGGCAGCGCACCCGGATGCGACGACCACCGGCGGCCACCTCCGATTCCCCGGCGCGGAAGCCTTCGAGGACGCGCTCGACGACCTCGTCCAGAGACAGTCCCTTCTCCAGGTGCTGCTCGGGCGCGAACCGCACCTCGGCGTACACCACGCCGTCGTCGGCGAGGTCGAGGACGCACTCGCGTGCGACGCGTTCGAGTCCTTCTGCCGTCTGCATCACGGCGACGGTGTGCTCGAAGGTCTCGAGATAGCGTTCGAGCGACCCACTGTCGGCGGATTCGCGGAACCAGCGGGCGAGATCCGCTTCGGTGTCCGCGGGCAACGACCACCCGCACGCGTCCGCGAGTTCGAGGACCGTCCGGGGACGGAGTCCGCCGTCCAGGTGATCGTGTAGGACCACTTTGGGTGCGGTGCGAACGAGTTCGGGAGTCAGACGGCCGTTCATGATCGGGACGGTAGTCGGCGGCGGCCGGTTCCGCTCGGTCTCCGGCCACCGAGCCCCTACGCCCGGATCCGTTCGATCACGAGCGGCTGCCGAACGGGGGCCGTGTCGGAGATTCGGACACCGCCGCGGAGGGCGGCGAGCGCGTCGGGGATACGTCCCGGAGTGTCGGTGTGCAGCGTCGCGATCGGCTGCCCCGCGCGGACGCGATCACCGAGGACCGCGTGCAGTTCGATACCGGCCCCGGGCTGCACGTCCTGACCCTGCCGTTCGCGGCCGGCTCCGAGCCGCCAGGCGGCGATACCGACCTTGTACGCGTCGAGTTCGGAGACCACCCCGTCCGCGTCGGCGTGGAAGGTCTCGGTGTGGGTCGCGACCGGCAACGGCGCCGCGGGGTCGCCGCCCTGGGCGGCGATCATCGCGTTCCACCGGTCCATTGCGGTGCCGTCGCGCAGTCGGTCGGCGGGATCGACATCGTCGACACCGGCGGCGGCGAGCATCTCGCGGGCCAGGGCCAGGGTCAGCTCGACGACGTCGTCGGGTCCGCCGCCGGCGAGCACCTCGACGGCCTCCCGGACCTCGAGCGCGTTGCCCGCCGTGCGCCCGAGCGGGCTGTCCATGCGGGTGAGCAGGGCCGTCGTGGGCAGCCCTTCGTCGGTGCCGAGTTCGACCATGGTGCGCGCGAGCTCGCGGGCCTCGCCGAGTTCCTTCATGAAGGCGCCGCTGCCGACCTTCACATCGAGGACGAGGGCTCCGGTGCCCTCGGCGATCTTCTTGCTCATGATCGAGCTGGCGATGAGCGGGATCGACTCGACGGTCCCGGTGACGTCGCGCAGCGCGTAGAGCTTGCGGTCGGCGGGGGCGAGATCGGCACTCGCCGCGCACACGACCGCACCGACGGCCGGGTCGCTGAGGATCTCGGCGATCTCCGCGGTGGTCAGATCGGCCTTCCAGCCGGGGATCGCCTCGAGCTTGTCCAGGGTGCCGCCGGTGTGACCGAGACCGCGGCCCGACAATTGCGGGACCGCGACGCCGCAGGCCACGACGAGCGGTGCGAGCGGCAGTGTGATCTTGTCCCCCACACCGCCTGTCGAGTGTTTGTCGACGGTGCGCAGGCCGAGAGCGGAGAAATCGAGACGGCGACCGGAGTCGATCATGGCGGTGGTCCAGCGTGCTGTCTCGGCCCGACTCATGCCGCGGAACCAGACTGCCATCGCCAGGGCCGACATCTGGGCGTCGGAGACGATCCCGTGGGTGAACGCCTCGATGACCCAGTCGATCTCGGCGCCGGAGAGCTCGTGTCCGTCGCGCTTGCGGCGGATGACGGTGACGATGTCAGGCACGGCGGTCCTCGTTCTCCCGCACGGCCGCCAGATCGTCGGGGCCGAACGCGTCGGGGAGGAGCTCGCAGAGGCGACGCGGGCCACCCTGGGCGTCGACCTCGAGATCGGGACCGCCGTGTTCGAGGAGCACCTGCCGACACCGGCCGCACGGGGTCAGGACGTGGCCTCGGGAGTCGCAGACGGCGACGGCCCGCAGACGCCCTCCACCCTGGGCGAACAAGTTACCGACGAGTACACATTCGGCACACAGTCCCAGTCCGTGTGAGACATTTTCCACATTGCACCCAAGGACCATCCGACCGTCGACGGTGAGGCCGGCAGCCCCCACCGGGAACCCGGAGTAGGGGGCGTAGGCTCGACCCATCACCTCATGTGCTTTGGCGCGCAACATTTTCCAGTCGATGTCCGGCATGGTTCCCCATCCTGTCACGGTGGCGTGGACGACGATAGGCGACCCCCACTGCGCCAGATCACAGTTGGAAAGGCAAACCTAACTTCGCTTTTGGGGCCTGTACGAATGGCGCAGGAGATTGGTTCCCGAGTTTGGGATGGGTCTAGAGTCGATCCAAGTCGGTTCAGGTTCACGTCGGGCCCGTACTGCGGAATCCCCCACAGGTAGGAGCAGCTCGACGCGTCCACCATTGACGTTGGAGGCACAGCACTCGATGAGCAGCACGACTGAAGCCGCCCCCGCAAAGGCGGGGCGCACACGGTCGCTTTACCGGGGAGATCCCGGCATGTGGTCCTGGGTATTGCACCGGATCACGGGCGTGGCGACATTCTTCTTCCTTTTCGTCCACGTCCTCGACACCGCACTCGTCCGGGTCAACCCCGAGACCTACGACGCGGTGATCGATACGTACAAGAACCCGATCGTCGGCCTCATGGAGCTCGGCCTGGTCGCGATGGTCCTGTACCACGCACTCAACGGCCTGCGGGTCATGCTCGTGGACTTCTGGTCGAAGGGCCCGAAGTACCAGCGCGTGATGCTCTGGACGATCCTCGCGATCTGGTTCGTGGTGATGATCCCCGCGGCCGTTCGCATCCTCTTCAACACGTTTGCGGGGCACTGACATGACCGAAGCGAAGACTCTGGGTAAGGAATACGACCGGCCCGCAGGCCTCGACAACCCGCGCACGCCGCGGCGTGCCGCGAAGAACAACTTCGAGCTCTACGCCTGGTTGTTCATGCGCCTGTCCGGCCTGGCCCTGATCATCCTGGTCCTCGGTCACCTCTTCATCATGCTGATGCTCGATGACGGCGTGCACCGCATCAACTTCGCGTTCGTCGCAGGCCGCTGGTCCAGCCCGTTCTGGCAGTTCTGGGACCTGTCGATGCTGTGGCTCGCACAGCTCCACGGCGGTAACGGTCTGCGCACCGTCATCGCGGACTACGCACGTAAGGACTCCACCCGGTTCTGGCTCAACACGATCCTCGTCGTGTCGATGATCCTGATCATGGGCCTGGGCACCTACGTGATCTTCACCTTCGACCCGAACATCACGGCGAGCTAGGGGAGCCGAACCTTCATGCAGGAACATCGTTACGACGTAGTCATCGTCGGCGCCGGCGGCGCCGGCATGCGTGCGGCCATCGAAGCCGGCCCGCGTGCGCGCACCGCAGTGCTCACGAAGCTCTACCCCACCCGCAGCCACACCGGCGCCGCTCAGGGTGGCATGTGCGCCGCCCTCGCGAACGTCGAAGAGGACAACTGGGAGTGGCACACCTTCGACACCGTCAAGGGTGGCGACTACCTGGTCGACCAGGACGCTGCGGAGATCATGGCCAAGGAGGCCATCGACGCCGTTCTCGACCTCGAGAAGATGGGTCTTCCGTTCAACCGGACGCCCGAGGGCAAGATCGACCAGCGTCGCTTCGGTGGTCACACCCGCGACCACGGTAAGGCCCCGGTCCGTCGCGCGTGCTACGCCGCCGACCGCACCGGCCACATGATTCTGCAGACGCTGTACCAGAACTGCGTCAAGCACGACGTCGAGTTCTTCAACGAGTTCTATGCACTCGACATCACCCTCACCGAGACCGAGAACGGTCCCGTCGCGACGGGTGTCATCGCGTACGAGCTCGCGACCGGCGAGATCCACGTCTTCCACGCCAAGGCCATCGTCTTCGCGACGGGCGGCTCGGGCCGTATGTACAAGACGACGTCGAACGCCCACACCCTCACCGGTGACGGCCTCGGCATCATCTTCCGCAAGGGCCTCCCGCTCGAGGACATGGAGTTCCACCAGTTCCATCCGACGGGCCTGGCCGGTCTCGGCATCCTCATCTCGGAGGCCGTGCGCGGTGAGGGCGGCATCCTCCGCAACGCCGACGGCGAGCGGTTCATGGAGCGTTACGCCCCCACCATCAAGGACCTCGCGCCCCGCGACATCGTCGCCCGCTCGATGGTGCTCGAGGTGCTCGAGGGTCGCGGCGCCGGACCGAACAAGGATTACGTCTACATCGACGTGACCCACCTCGGCGAGGACGTCCTCGAGGAGAAGCTCCCCGACATCACCGAGTTCTCCCGCACCTACCTCGGTGTCGACCCCGTCACCGAGCTCGTGCCCGTGTTCCCGACCTGCCACTACGTCATGGGCGGTATCCCGACCAACGTCGACGGCGAGGTCCTCCGCGACAACGAGAACGTCGTGCCCGGCCTGTACGCGGCCGGCGAGTGCGCGTGCGTGTCCGTCCACGGCGCCAACCGTCTCGGCACCAACTCGCTGCTCGACATCAACGTCTTCGGTCGTCGCGCCGGCATCGCCGCCGCGGAGTACGCCAACAGCACGAAGCACGTCGAGATGCCCGAGCAGCCGACGAAGTACGTCGACGACTGGCTCGATCTGATCCTGCACCAGGGCGGCAAGGAGCGGGTGGCCGACATCCGCACCGAGCTGCAGCAGACGATGGACAACAACGCGTCGGTGTTCCGCACCGAGGAGACGTTGACGCAGGCGCTCAACGACATCCACGAGCTGAAGAAGCGCTACAAGGAGATCACGGTCCACGACAAGGGCAAGCGCTACAACAGCGACCTGCTCGAGGCGCTGGAGCTCGGCTTCCTCCTCGAGATGGCCGAGGTCACCGTCGTCGGCGCGCTGAACCGCAAGGAATCGCGTGGCGGACACGCCCGCGAGGACTACCCGAAGCGCGACGACGAGAACTTCCTCAAGCACACCATGGCGTACAAGGTGGGCGAGGAACTGATCTCCGACATTCGCCTGGACTACAAGCCGGTGGTCCAGACCCGGTACGAGCCCATGGAGCGTAAGTACTGATGACAACCATCGAGAAGACCGACACGGGCGCGTCGACACTGCCACCCGTGCCCGAGGGCGCGACGATGGTCACCCTCAAGATCGCCCGGTTCAACCCGGAGGACGACAAGGGTCAGCACTGGGATTCGTTCCAGGTGCCGGCGCTGCCGTCCGACCGTCTGCTCAACCTGTTGGGCTACGTCAAGGGTTACCTCGACGGCACGCTCACTTTCCGTCGCAGCTGCGCCCACGGCGTGTGCGGCTCGGACGCGATGCGTGTCAACGGCGTCAACCGTCTCGCCTGCAAGATCCTCATGAAGGACATGCTGGACAAGAACGGCAAGGACGTCACGATCACGATCGAGCCGATCCGTGGCCTTCCGGTCGAGAAGGACCTCGTCGTCGACATGGAGCCCTTCTTCGACGCCTACCGCGCCGTGAAGCCGTTCCTCATCGCCTCCGGCAACGAGCCGACCCGCGAGCGTATCCAGTCGCAGGCCGACCGTGCCCGGTTCGACGACACCACCAAGTGCATCCTGTGCGCGTGCTGCACCACCTCGTGCCCGGTGTACTGGAGCGACGGCAGCTACTTCGGTCCCGCCGCGATCGTCAACGCGCACCGGTTCATCTTCGATTCGCGTGACGAGGGTGCCTCCGAGCGGCTGGACATCCTCAACGACAAGGAAGGCGTGTGGCGCTGCCGCACCACCTTCAACTGCACCGACGCGTGCCCCCGTGGCATCCAGGTGACGAAGGCGATCCAGGAGGTCAAGCGCGCGCTCATGTTCGCTCGCTGATCACCTCGCACGACAGCAGGTCCGTCCCTTCGGGGACGGGCCTGCTGTCGTCGGTGCCTACTCCGCTGTGCCCACTCCGCTGTGCCCACTCCCCTGTGCTCCGTTGCCGGTGGCCGCACCGATGCGGATCAGCGTCCGCGTGCGAACAGGAAGCCCGCGACCCACCCGACCGCGAAGATGATGACGAGCACCAGCCACAGCGGTGCCTGCAGCGAGATCCAGAAGAGGTCGATGCTCGTACTGTTGCGGTTCTGGAGAACGAACAGCGCAGCGAGCAGGACCAGGACGGCCGCGAGCGCTCTGCGCGGAGTCACCCGGAACGCGCGTTGGGACGCGGCGGATCGCGACTGTTTTGCCACGCCTCCATCGTCGCCCGTCCGCGGCACGATCGGCACCCCCGAACCGAGTTTTCACCCCGGGAGTTCGCTCATTTCCTCCGGAAGCGCAGCCCGGCGAGGAGTCCACCGACCAGGCCCGCACCGAGGATTGCGGCGCCGCGGCGCGCGTCGAGACCCTCGTGCACCTCGAGGCGAGGCGTGATGACCGCCCCTGTAGGCGCGGGATGGTGTGCGAGTGCGAGGCTCGCTCGGGACGTCGCTGCGAACGCGGTGCAGAAGAGCACCAGGCGGGCCGTGAGGTTACCGAACACGAGGATGCCGAGGATCGGGCCGAAGGCGACGCCGGCCGGGCCGTTGAGCACACGTTCGAGGTAGATCGAACCCGTCTGCTTGAGCAGTTCGAAACCGATCCCGGCGATCGCACCCGCGACGAGCGCGCTGCGGAACGGAACGGGTTCGCGGGGCAGGCGAGCGATCACCCAGGTGAACACCAGACCGGTGGCGGCAGTGGCCGCCACCAGAGCCAGAATTCGCAGACCCACGCCGATGCCGACGAGATTCTCCATGTTGAGCAGCTCGACGATCCTGCGCGCGATCGGCCCGCTGCTCAGCGCCGAGAGCCCCAACGACACGGTCATCGCGAGTCCGAGACTGAGAAGTGCGCCCCCGTCGCGCAACTTCACTACGAAGAAGTTGCCCTTGTCGCGCGGGTGCTCCCACATGGCGGTGAGGGCTTCGCGAAGATTCGTGATCCAGCCCAGACCGGCATACGAGGCGGTGAGCAGGCCGATGAGGCCGACCGCGCCGCGGGATTCGATCGCCGAGTCGATCAGGCTCTGCACGGTGCCGCCGAGCTGACCGGGAATGTTCTCGGAGATGACCTGCCGGATCCCGTCGAGCAGTTCGGGTCGCCCGGCAAGCACGAAACCGGCCAGCGAGAACACGACCATGATGATCGGGACGATCGCCAGCACCGTGAAGTAGGTCAGACCGGCCGCGTAGTAGTCGCCCTTGTTCTCCTGGTACCGAACCCCGGCCCGGAGGATGCGGTCGAGCACGGGATGGGCCGCGCGTTGACGCTCGAGAAATCCCGGCTTCTCGTCGGGTTCGCCGGCCATCCGGGTGCTCCTTCGTCTAGGTCCGCGGCAGGAAACCCACCTTGTCATAGACCTGCGCCAAGGTGCGGGATGCGACCTCGCGAGCGCGGTCCGCGCCGCCCGCGAGAATGCGGTTCAGTTCGGCCGGGTCGGCCAGGTACTCGTCGACCTTGGTGCGGATCGGGGTGACGAACTCGGTGAGGACCTCTGCGGTGTCGGCCTTCAGATCGCCGTAACCCTTGCCCTCGTAGCCGGCGACGAGTTCGTCGACGCTGCGACCCGACAGCGCAGACTGGATCGTGAGCAGGTTCGACACCCCGGGCTTGTTCTCCCGGTCGAAACGGATCTCCCGCTCGTTGTCGGTCACCGCGGAGCGGATCTTCTTCGCCGACACCTTCGGATCGTCGAGGAGATTGATCAGGCCCGCGTCGGTCGTCGCGGACTTGCTCATCTTCGACGTCGGATCCTGCAGATCGTAGATCTTCGCGGTCTCCTTCACGATCGTCGGCTCGGGGACGACGAAGGTCTTGCCGAAGCGGGAGTTGAAGCGCTGCGCGAGATCTCGCGTGAGTTCGAGGTGCTGACGCTGGTCCTCCCCCACCGGCACGTGGCTCGCGCGGTAGAGCAGGATGTCGGCGGCCATGAGGATCGGATAGGTGAACAGGCCGACGCCGGCGTGCTCGGTGCCCTGCTTGGCCGACTTGTCCTTGAACTGCGTCATCCGGCTGGCCTCACCGAAACCGGTGATGCAGCTCAGGACCCAGGCGAGCTCGGCGTGCTCGGGCACCTGGCTCTGCACGAACAGCACGGACTTCTCCGGATCGATACCGATCGCGAGCAACTGCGCCACGGAGACGAGCACTCGCTTGCGCAGCAGCTTCGGCTCGTGCGGAACGGTGATCGCGTGCAGATCGGGGATGAAGTAGAAGGCGTCGTTCTCGTCCTGCGCCGGAACCCACTGCGCCAGCGCCCCGAGGAAGTTCCCGAGGTGGAACGAATCCGAGGTGGGCTGGATGCCGGACAGCACACGGGGGCGGGCCTTCGGCTTCGTGGCGTTCTGTTCTGCAGTGCTCGACATGCCGTCGATGATTCCACGCAGGCCACGCCGCGCTGCGACCGAGGTGGGCACTTCTGCGCCGATCCGCAGAAGCGGTCAGCGATCGAAGGTCACGGTCACCGGTGCATGGTCGGACCAGCGCTGGTCGTAGCTCGCTGCGCGTTCGACGCGGGCCTCGCTCGCGCGGGCCGCCAGGCCCGGGGTCACGAGATGGTAGTCGATGCGC
Organism: Rhodococcus sp. IEGM1339; assembly: GCF_050321925.1. NCBI lineage: Bacteria > Bacillati > Actinomycetota > Actinomycetes > Mycobacteriales > Nocardiaceae > Rhodococcus > Rhodococcus sp. IEGM1339. Next base: position 22,200 of record NZ_JBNQFT010000022.1, on the reverse strand, counting down.
CAGCCTGCGTCGGTGTCGAATGCCTTGCCGCGGTACGACCACCACGAATAGGGGCCCGCGACGTCGCCGTGGAGGTCGCGCACCACGTCGCGCCAGCCGGTCTCGAGGAGGTCGCCGACCCACGCGCGCTCCTCGGGCAGGAAGCCGGACTTCTTGACGTTGCCCTTCCAGTTCTTGATGTCTCGCTCGGTAGGGGCGATGTTCCAGTCGCCGCACACCACCATGTCGCGACCTGCGGCCGTCACCGCGGCGTACCGTTCGGCGAGGTAGGTCGCGAAGCTCTTCATGAAGTGTTCCTTCTCGTCCTGCTTCGGCGTCTGTGCTTCACCGGTCGGCAGGTAGAGGCTTCCCACCGTCACGTCGCCGAAGTCGGCCTCGATGTAGCGGCCGGCCGAGGCAAACTCGTCGACGTCGAATCCGACGCGGACGGCGTCCGCCGGGACACGCGAGAGGATCGCCACCCCGGCGCGGCCCTCGGCCGAGGACTCTGCGCCGACACAGTGCCATCCGGCCTCCAGCGCCGGGGCGATCGCGGCGTGGAACTGCTTCTCGGTGGCCCGCACCTCCTGCAGGCACACGATGTCGGCGGCCGACGAGGCGAGCCAGTCGACGAGACCCTTGGCTGCGGCTGCACGCACGCCGTTGACGTTCACGGTGGTGATCACGAGAGGCACCGGGTCACCGTAGCCGACGCCGGCGATGCCACTGCTCCACCGTGGCAGGAGCCTGCCGTGAGAGTGGCTCACCCCACGACCGCGAGTTCCACAAGACGGAACACATTCACCATTTTCTCTCATTCAGCGGAACGTCCCGAGAGTATTAAAGATGTTTCGGTAATTGAGTGAGCGTAGATCATAACGAGAGCCTGGTGTGGTCGAGGAAGCCGTGACACACGGTCGTAGCTCGACCCGATCCGGGTCAGCCCTGCCTCGATCGCCACACGAACCTCGTCGAGAGTATCGGGGCACAGGTTGGCCAGTTCGGTGGATTTCATGTTGCCCCAGACTTGTTCGATGGGATCGAGCTCGGGCGCATACGCCGGGAGACGTTCGACGTGGAGCCAGTCGCGCTGGGTCGCCAGCCACGCGGTCATCGCCCGGGACCGGTGGGCCATCAGTCCGTCCCAGAGCACGATGAGCTTCTCGCTGGCGAAGTGGCCACGCAGTTCGGTGAGGAACTCGATGAGTTTGTCGGTGTTGTAGGCACCGTCGGCCATGGAGAACACAAACGCACTGCGACTGCGGTCGGGCCGATAGGCCAGGACTCCGGCCATCGACAGGCGTTTCCAGGAGAACCGGTGATGCAGAACGGGTGTGTCGCCTTTCGGCGCCCAGGTTGCGCGGACCACCGGGAGCAGCGAGACGCCGCTTTCGTCCTGGAAGCAGATCCATGCACCTCGGCGCCGCGCTATTTTTTTATCCGCGGCCACTCATCTCTCGCGCCAGGCGACGATGGCGTCCTCGTCGCGTTCGACCGCGCGCCGTGCGGGCCGCCGCCGGCTCCAGCCGAGCCGGGTCCGCAGGATCGTCCAGGTCTGGGTGGGTCCGTAGGTCACGCGTCGAGCGCCACGTTGCTTGGCTTTCCGGTAGTTGGGCTCCTCGCCGGAACCAGTCTTCTTCCCTGCCATTCGTCAATAATCAAGCAGCGCGGTGTGAATCAAGTGCAACGACACACCCTATTACCGAAATATCTCTAGGTGAAGTCGGTGACCCACTTCCGGTTCGGCACCTCGGCGGTGAAGTCACGATCGACCAGGTCAGGCGCCCGATTTGCCTTCCGGCCGCCGGGGATCGTGGTCCGATCCCCGGCGCCCACGAGTCACACCGGACAGGCCCTCGTCGCGCATCAACCGATCCACCGTGTGCTTGCCGACCTCGTGGCCCTGGTTGCGCAGGTGCACGGTCATCTTGCGGCGCCCGTACAGCCCCTCCGCGGCGCCGACGGTGCCGAGCAATGCATTCGTGACATGCGCGTCGGCGACGGTCCGTTCCGACGGCGGAGCGGTTTTCCAGTTCCGGTACGTGCGTGGGGCGACCTTGACGGGCCGCTGCCGCCCAACCGGTCCGGTCCTTGCCCGTCGTGCAGTGGATGAGCGCCGGCCGTACCTCGGGGTCGGCGAGCGCGGTGTACAGATGCCGGTATGCGGCCAGTGCGCTGTCGAGTCGCATCCGGCCGCACAGTGCCATCAGCAGTGCGGTTCGGGCTGCACCGGCCTGGGCGGCGATGACGCTGACCCCGCCGAGGTCGATGTCGAGGTCGAGTGGGCCGAACACGTGCCCCCACGGCCCGTGCAGTTCGATGCTGCGGGCTGATACCAGGGTTCCTGCGGTGTTCGTGACGATTGGCGGCGGTGGCTGCCAACTCTCGGACTGCATGTCGACCAACTCGACCTCCGGATTCGGGTACAACGCACTGACCGATTCCGGCCACGTCACCTGGAATCGGATGTCTGTGAACGTGCGCTACTGGAGAAGGTTCTTGACCACGTTGCCGTTCTTGACGATGACGGAGAGGTGTTTCGCGGGGTCGGCCAGCAAGCCGAGATCTTCGAGTGGATTGCCGTCGACCAGCAGGACGTCCGCCCACGCGCCCTCGGCGATCGCCCCGAACGGGGCCTGCCGGTACGGATCTCGCTCGCCGGCGAGCCGGAACAATTCGGCGTTGCCCGAGGTGAGCATCCGGAGGGCGTCGGCGTTGCTGTAGTGATCGCCGAGGCGTGCTGCCATCTCACTCTGCCGGTGCGCAAGCTGAGGTTCGAGCAGGAGATCAGTGCCCCATGCGGTCTTGACGCCGTGCTTGCGCGCCCACTCGTATACGTTGTCCGTTCCCGAGCAGATCTCCTTGTCCTTGTCGGCTCGGTTCGGATCCGGATAGTGGTGATCTCCCAACGCGAACGGCTGCATCGACAGCCAGACATCCTTCTCCGCCAGCAGGGCGATGGTCTCCTCGTCGGCGAGGTGGCCATGCTCGATCGACTTCACCCCTGCCGCGACCGCCCGGCGGATGCCCGTGACGTTGTAGACGTGCGTGGCGACGTAGGTTCCGTAGTCGGTGGCGGCGTGCACAGCCGCACGAAGTTCGGGATCGGTGAACTGGACGGTGTAGAGCGGGTCGTACATGGACGCGGCACCACCGCCGACCATCACCTTGATCTGGGATGCGCCCTTCTTGAGCTGCTCACGGACGGCGGCGAGGACGCGATCCGGCCCGTCAGCCACCCGCATGAACCCGATTTCCTCTGCGCGACTTTGATTTCTGCCGAGCGCTGTCGGACACTCGTAGACGAATCCGAAGTCGCCGTGCCCGCCGGTCTGGGAGATCGCGGCCCGCGACGGATAGATGCGAGGTCCCTCGAAGAGTCCGCGGTCGATCACCGACTTGATACTCCCGGTGTCGCCTGCCATGTCGCGCACCGCGGTGAATCCGCGGTGCAGCATGTTCTTGGCTTCGGCGAGGCCGTTGAGTGCGATGTGGGATTCGGTTCCCGCCACCATGTCGACGTAGGAGTTGGCATTTCCGACCAGATGCACGTGGGCGTCACTCATGCCCGGCATCAGGACACGATTTCCACCGTCGATGACGATGGTTTCCCGGCTCGGATCTTCGCCGACAGGGGAGCTGGACACCCCCGCGATGGTCGCCCCGTCGATCAGGACGTCACCGGTGACGAGTGACGGCGACACGCCGTCGTATACACGAACGTTACGGAACAGCAAACGAGTTCAAGTGTCCGATTTGGGTGGCATGGGCCGACCGTAACACCGAGGAAGCCGTCCTGCTCGCCACGGCGCGGGCAACCCGTTCCGTGTCGACCCGAGGGGCGCGATTCGTCGAATCACACGAGGTTGTCGTGTCGACAAATGGACCGAGTGTCGTGCTGAAAGTATTTGGGATTCTAACTATCATGCGGCGCATGTTGATTCACCCGACACTGCGAATGCAGTCCTGGGGCTTCGTGATCGGCTCCGCCCTCTTCGCGCTCGGTTCGGCGCCGTATCTGTCTGCTGTCTTGGGGGTCATGCTCGCGAACGTCTTCTTCTTCGCGGGATCCTGGTTCTTCACCGCAGCCGCGTTCCTACAGCTAACGTTGAGTCAACCGGCCACCGTCGTCGACGCCGGCCGTCCCGCGATCCGCGCGCTGTGGCTGGCTGCCGCAGTCCAGCTACTCGGGACGATCCTGTTCAACATCAGCACCGGCTCCGCACTCCACGCCCACACCGTGAAAGGGGAGATGCACCTGGTCTGGAATCCGAACGCGGAAGGCTCCATCGCCTTCCTCGTTTCAAGCGCCCTCGCCGTACTCATTCTGTTCAGAGCCGGAACCTACCTGGGCACCGAAGTCGAGGGACTGGCAGAGCGTCTGGCTCAACACCCTCGGTTCGATCGCGTTCGGCATCTCCGCAGTCGGAGCATTCGTCCTGCACGACGGGACCTCGCTCGACCCCAACTTGGCCAACGTGGGCACGTTCGTCGGCGCAGTGTGCTTCCTCCTGGCGTCTGCAGTCTTCCTCGGTCGCAGGAAATCGGCGCCGGAGCCGCTCCCGGTGTCGTGATTCCGCGGTGCCCATCCCGCTTCCGCCGCGACAGTGTTCGCCGAGCGATCATCGAGGCGACCGCAGACGTGCCCGGCAAGTACCCGTTCGAGACAACCAATCAGGCCGCACACGCGGCCTGAACCGCTCAACCCCACGAGTCAACTGAAGTGGGGGCAGTCCCTTATCCACGGTGCGATCCATGAATGTCCATACAGCTAAGCGGGGAAAGTGTATGCGCAACGCCTACAAGGTGCTTCGTCGTGACCTCACGCGTATCCGTCGGGCTCCGAAGTCGTGGGCGATCATCATCGGACTGCTGGTGCTGCCCTCCCTCTACGCCTGGGTCAACATCATCGCGTTCTGGGATCCGTATGGGAACGCAGACCACATCAAAGTCGCCGTCGTCAACCAGGACGAGGGAGCCAGTACCGAGCTGACCGGTGAAGTGAACGTCGGCGAGCAGGTGGTGGCCCAGCTCAAGTCGAACGACCAGCTCGGCTGGCAGTTCATGGATGAGGACGCGGCCATGGAATCGGTCAGGTCCGGCGAGAGCTACGCCGCGATCGTCATGCCCCCCGATTTCAGCAAGAACCTCCTCACCATCGTCACCGGCGACTTCGTCCGGCCGGAACTCGAGTACTACACCAACGAGAAGGCCAACGCGATCGCCCCGAAGATCACCGAGGTCGGTGCGTCCACGCTCGACACGCAGATCAACTCGAACTTCGTCTCCACCGTCGCACAGACCATCGCCAAGGAAGCCGAGCAGGCCGGGGTCGATGCGGGAGACTGGCTGGTCGATTCGCGCAGCCAGACGCTGACCGCGTTGGACCAGGCCCTCGCGACGGTCCAGGCCACCCGCACGACCCTGACCGAGTTGAACGGCACGCTCGAGCCCGGGGCGGCGGCGCTCACCGATGCCAGGCGAGCCCTGGAGCGGGTGGACGCGGCCATCGGGGACGTCACCGCAGCGGTCTCCGACGCGCAGGGCCTCGTCAACGAGGTCCAGGGCGACCTGGTCAAGTTCTCCGACACCCTGACCGGCGCCTACGTCTCCGGCACGGCGAACCTCACGGGCGCCACCACCCGCCTCAACGAGAGCGTCGGGCAGGTCGCGGTCGGCGCCGACGCGGCCCGGTCGGCTCTCAGCACAGCTCAGCGTGATGTGCAGGCGGTGATCATCGCAAATCAGGCGCTACTCGCCACCATACGTCCTCTCGTCGCCGCCACCCCTGACGGGCTGCCGCTCAAGAACCAGCTGAACCAGGTGATCGGCGCGCTCGAAGCGCAGACGGTCCGCGATCAGGAGCTCCTGGCGACCCTGGAGGCCGCGCAGGCTGGTGTGTCCACGGTGGCCGATCAGACGGCCGCCGCGTCGGAGGCCATGGCCGCCGCCCAGCGTTCCTCCGGCGCGCTGCAGAGTGTGTTGTCGGGGACCTTCCCGGGGCTCAACCAGTCCATGTCGTCGCTGTCCGCGACCGTCGGGGCGTTCTCCTCGGCGCTCGATTCGCAGCGTGTGCTCGTGGGCGAGGCCGTTGGCATGCTCACCGAACTGGAATCGGTCATGGATGAGACCGGCTCCGCAGTGTCGTCGCTGGACGGGAACCTCGCGGACGTGCAATCGGATCTCATCGCCCTGCAGACCGACCTCAGTGCGATCAGTGCCACGGACCTCCTCAACCAGGTGAGCACACTGACCTCGCTCGACCCGGACACGATCGCCGAATTCATGGCGGGGCCCGTGGTGGTCCACGAGAACGACCTGTTCCCGGTGCCGGCCTACGGCTCGTCGATGGCGCCCCTGTTCACCAACCTGTCGCTGTGGATCGCCGGGTTCGTGTTGATGGTGCTGTTCAAGCTCGAGGTCGACGACGAGGATGTCGAGGGCCTGACGGTGCGGCAGGCGTACTTCGGGCGCTGGCTGCTGTTCGCGGTGATGAACGTCATCCAGGCGCTGCTGGTGAGCATCGGCAATGTGGTGATCGGCGTCCAGACGGTCAACCCCGTCGTGTTCGTCGCCACGGCGGTGTTCATCGGCCTCGTCTACATGTCCATCATCTATGCGCTCTCGGTGTCCTTCGGCTACATCGGTAAGGGCATAGCCGTGTTGCTGGTGATCATGCAGATTCCCGGCGCCTCGGGAATCTATCCGATCGAGATGATGCCGGACTTCTTCCGGGCGTTGTTCCCGTTCTTCCCGTTCACGTACGGGATCGACGCGCTGCGCGAGACCATCGGCGGCTTTTACGGCTTGCACTACCTCCGGTGCATGGCCGTACTCGTACTCTTCGCCGCGCTGGCCTTCATCCTCGGGCTGTTCCTCCGCCAGCGGCTGGGCAACTTCGCTCGATTGTTCAACAGCAAGTTGGCCGATACCGGTCTGTTCCTGAGCGAGGACGTGCAGATCCTCGGCTCCCGTCACAGGCTCACCCAGTTGGTGCAGGCCCTGACCGATCGGGACAAGTTCCGGGAGGACAACGCCCGCAAGCGTCGTTGGCTGGACACCAACCACAAGGCCGCGCAGCGCGCCGCACTGTTCGCCGGCGTGATCGGGTCCGTGGTTCTCTTCGTGATCGGGTCCGTCTTCCCCGATGAGAAGGCCACAGTCCTCGGACTGTGGGGGCTCCTGTGCCTTCTCGTTATGGGTTCGATCGTGGTGGTCGAGTACATCAACCAGAACGTCCTGTACGGCGCAGAGGTCAGCGATCTTCCAGACGATGCGTTGAAGCGAGCTCTGGCACAGGAAGATATCGCGATCAGGTCGGACGCCCGACTCGACCAGCTTGAGAAGCAGGGACAGAACGCGTGAACAACATCATCACCCTGATCCGTCATGACTTCCGTCAGGCCACCAGCAACGTGGTCGCGGCGGTGGTGCTCGTCGGCGTCATACTGATCCCCTCCTTCTTCGCGTGGTTCAACGTGTTGTCGAGCTGGGACCCGTTCGACAACGTCAACAACCTCGAGGTCGCGGTCGCCAGCGCCGACGAGGGTTTCGAGAGCGACCTGTTCCCGATGCGCGTGAACGTGGGCGACCAGGTGGTCTCGCAGCTGCGCGCCAACAGCGACATCGACTGGCAGTTCGTCTCGGAGGAAGAAGCGATCGAGGGCACCAAGTCCGAGGAGTACTACGCAGCGATCGTGCTGCCGAAGGACTTCAGCCAGAAGATGCTGACCTTCATCGCCCCCGGCGCCTCGCCGGTGGAGATCGACCTCTACGTCAACGAGAAGAAGAACGCACTCTCCTCGCTGATCACCGGCGAGGCCGCGACGGAGGTATCGACGCAGATCAACACCAGCTTTACAAAGACCCTCAACGAGGTCGGTCTGGCGCTGGTGTCGTCATTGGCCACCTATCTCGAGGGCTCCGAGACGCAGCAGACTCTGGACCGGCTGCAGGCTTCGGTGGGCGGGATCTCCACCCAGCTGAATTCGGCAGCCGGCACTGCCGACATCTTCGCAGTGGTGCTCTCGTCTGCCGACAGTCTGCTCTCCAGCGCCGGTTCGCTCGCCACCGCATCGTCCGATGCCGTGCGGGACACCTCCGGAGCGATCGGACAGGGTGCCGGTGCCGTCACCTCCGCCCGGGACGTCCTCGCATCGACGTCCGAGCGACTCTCGCAGGCCTTCAGCGCCAGCGCCGGAAGCTTCGAGGCTCTTCGTGCCGAGGTCGACCGGATCTTGGGCAACTCGCCGTCGCCGCAGTCCGTGGCGACGCTGTCGCAGGCCTCCTGGATAGTCGGGCAGCAGGCCGAGTCGTACGCCCAGCTTCGTGATCGGTTGCGGGACCAGGCATCGGCGGCAGGTCTGGACCCTGTGACCCGGGACGCTGTGAATCTTCTCGCCGATCGAGTCGCTGGCATCGTCGACCGTCAGGAGGCTCTCGAGCAGCGCCTCGACGCGGCGGCGGCCGGTCCCCAGTCGACGGGTGACGTTGCCGCGGCGCGCAGCGCAATCCTGCGGGACGTGGATGCCGTACAGGCAGCGATCGTCGGGGCGCGGGACCAGTACACCAACAGCCTGCGGCCGAAGCTCGACCGACTCGCAGGCGACCTCTCCACAGTGGAGGGGAACTTCGCGGGTATCGGTCAGGATCTGCGAGCAGCGGAGCAGTCGCTGTCCTCCGGGGCGGGTTCGCTGAGTGCCGGCCTCTCCGACGCGGAGACCGCGGTCCGGCTGCTCGCGAGCGATCTCCGTGGGACCTCGGATATCTTTGCCGATCTCGAGGCGGCCCTCGCGCGTGCCGAGAACACCGGTGACCTCAGCAAGGTGACCGAGATCATCGGCTCGAACCCGGCGACGTTCGCCTCCCAGCTCGCCTCTCCGGTGAACCTCAAGGAAATCCCGGTGTTCAAGGTCGACAACTTCGGTTCGCAGATGGCGCCGCTGTACACGGTCCTCGGGCTCTGGGTGGGTTCGCTGCTGCTCGCGGTGCTCATCCGCACCGAGGTCTCGCGCGAGTCGCTTCCACCGCTCGATAAGCCGCTCAAGCCGTGGCAGGAGTATCTCGGCCACTACGCGATCTTCGGCGGGATGGCTCTTCTGCAGAGCACGATCCTCTTCGTGGGCCTCATCGGCTTCGTCGGGGTTCGTCCGGCGCACCCGTTCCTGTTGATCCTCGCCGGGTGGGTGATGTCGTTCGTCTTCTCGCTCATCACGTACACGCTTGTGCTTGCATTTGGCGAGGCGGGTAAGGCAATAGGGGTGCTCCTGCTGGTCGTGCAGATCTCCGCGGGTGGGGGTGCGTATCCGTTGGCGGTCCTGCCGGAGTGGTTCCAGAACATCAGCCCGTTCGTCCCGGTCTCCCATGCCACGACAGCGGTGCGCGCGGCTATCGCGGGAATTTACGATGCCGACTACTGGAAGGCGCTAGGCTTCCTGCTGCTGTTCACTCTGCCGGTCCTGCTGATCGGTTTGGTCTTGCGCCTGGCGGTGAAGAATTTCAACGATGATCTGAATTCGTCGTTGGAGGGGACCAAGCTCCTGAGCGTGTGAGCGCTCAGCACCCGACTACTGCTTCAGGAGATCAGCCACCTCATCAGAGATGGCTACTGCACGGTTAAAGATGGTTCGGTAATTGAGTGAGCGTAGATCATAACGAGAGCCTGGTGTGGTCGAGGAAGCCGTGACACACGGTCGTAGCTCGACCCGATCCGGGTCAGCCCTGCCTCGATCGCCACACGAACCTCGTCGAGAGTATCGGGGCACAGGTTGGCCAGTTCGGTGGATTTCATGTTGCCCCAGACTTGTTCGATGGGATCGAGCTCGGGCGCATACGCCGGGAGACGTTCGACGTGGAGCCAGTCGCGCTGGGTCGCCAGCCACGCGGTCATCGCCCGGGACCGGTGGGCCATCAGTCCGTCCCAGAGCACGATGAGCTTCTCGCCGGCGAAGTGGCCACGCAGTTCGGTGAGGAACTCGATGAGTTTGTCGGTGTTGTAGGCACCGTCGGCCATGGAGAACACAAACGCACTGCGACTGCGGTCGGGCCGATAGGCCAGGACTCCGGCCATCGACAGGCGTTTCCAGGAGAACCGGTGATGCAGAACGGGTGTGTCGCCTTTCGGCGCCCAGGTTGCGCGGACCACCGGGAGCAGCGAGACGCCGCTTTCGTCCTGGAAGCAGATCCATGCACCTCGGCGCCGCGCTATTTTTTTATCCGCGGCCACTCATCTCTCGCGCCAGGCGACGATGGCGTCCTCGTCGCGTTCGACCGCGCGCCGTGCGGGCCGCCGCCGGCTCCAGCCGAGCCGGGTCCGCAGGATCGTCCAGGTCTGGGTGGGTCCGTAGGTCACGCCGGTGAGCCGCTCGATGACGATCGCGACCCGTCCCAGGGTCCACACCCCGGTGGCGAAGCCATGAGCTTGGGGTCCTTTGAGCAATTCCTCTCGGATCACTTCGATCTGGGTGTCGTCGAGGCGGGGCCGGCGTCCAGCTCGCCTGGGCCCTTCGAGTGCGTCACTGCCCCCGTCGGCCCATTGCCGATACCAGCGTGAGGCGGTCTGCTGGGTCACCTCCAGTTCGACCGCGACATCGATCTGTCGTCGTCCTGCGGCGAACATCTCCGCGGCGCGCATTCGCCGGTCACGCAACGCCTCGAAATCGCGTCGAGCGCCACGTTGCTTGGCCTTCCGGTAGTTGGGCTCCTCGCCGGAACCAGTCTTCTTCCCTGCCATTCGTCAATGATCAAGCAGCGCGGTGTGAATCAAGTGCAACGACACACCCTATTACCGAAATATCTCTACTGGGGAAACACTCATGCGTTCCATTCTGCGGATTGTTCGGACTGTTCTGTGGGCCTGGAGTGACTCGCATGACACAGGCATCGACGGTCGCCGGAGCCGACGGCGGCGTGCGGAGCGTCGCCCGCGCGTTCGATCTGCTCAACGCATTCGACGCCGAGCACCCGATCCGGACGCTGCGCGAACTCGTCGGGATCACCGGGCTCCCCAAGTCGACGGTGGTGGACTGGCCGCTCTCGGATCGACCACCGAGATCACCGTCCGGGTCCGCCGTGCAGGCGAGATCGTGCGGGAGGGCACGGCGCTCTCCCGGATCGACACTCCCCTCGAGTGGGAATGGCTGCGCGCCGGGGGTCTGTTCGACCACCTGCTGACCGAGCAGACGGAGCGGCAGCGCGCTACGCACCGCGATCCGGTGGGCGCGCACCGGTAGACGAGCGGATCGACGGGGCCGCCCTCCGAGGAGGACGTCCCCGTCGTCATGTCCGGTCCGCCGGAGCGACACGGGCGACGGTGCGCGCCCGCACGATCAGATGACGGAGCGGCGGGACGGAACCCTCCGCTCGACCGTTCCTCCGACCACCGTCGAGCTCGGCGCGCCGCACCCGGTACCGCTCGCGCAGCACCGCGGCGCGCAGGGCGGCGGTGACACCCGGGAAGCGACCCCGACGGCCCACCCCGACGGTGCCGAGGAGCAGGACGGCGGCCGGCAGGACTATCCAGGCGTACAGGACGGCGGCGGAGGCGATCGCCTCGGCGACGGCGTCCTCGTCGAGTGCCGCCCACACGATTCCCGCACCGACCACGACGTAGAGGGTGCCACCCAACGCCGCGGCCAGGACCGCGCCGACGTATCGGCGGAGCAACCAGCAGCGGACCGTCCACAGCACGAGGACGACGGCCGTGAACATCGTGATCGCGGACGTGACCACCACGAAGACCACGTCCGAGGAATCCAGGAAGGGCCCGGAGCCCGACTCGTCGTCGAACACCACGATCATGAGGAGCCCCGCCACCACCGTGACGACGGCCAGGACCGCAAGTTCGACGGCGAGCGCCGCGAAGGGGTGGCCGGCGACCCGCGGGTCGCCCGGTCGCAGCCTCGCCGCCGTGGCGAGCAGTTCACGTCGGCGCAGCAGCGACGCCTCCCGGCGCAGACGACGGCGGGCACCGACGCCGCGTTGGGTCGCGAGGAACAGGTCCTGGCTGAGTACCACGATCACGAAGACCGCCGGGAACAGCAGCAGCGCCGCCAGATCCACGGAGTGCGGGAGACCGTCGAGCAGCGCTGCGACGAAGGTCATCGTCGCTCCGACACCGAACACCGACCCGCACAGTTCGAGGTGCTCGAGGCGCAACGCCTCGGTCGATCGGGACGAACCCTCGGCGGCGATGACCGGCCCGAGCGACCAGGCGATGAGATTGAGCGCGATGACGAGGGCGGCGAGGACCCCGAGAACAGCGGCGGCCTCGCCCATCGTGAGGGTGGTGAGCACGCCGCTGCGCACCGGCGTGGACCGGTCGTAGGCCAGTTCGTCGGTTCGGCGGGCGATCGCGTGGATCATGTTCGGGGCGAGGGCGACCGGCAGGTAGGCCAGCGCCGAGCCGAACATCAGCGCCCACACCCGGGTCCAGAAGCGCCGGCGGGCATGCGCCCCGCCGCGACCTTCGGAGTCGGCACCAGTGGTGGTCACGGCCGTCCTCCTCCCGGGCACTACGGCGGTGATGCGACTGACAGTGGTACACGGAACGGTAGCCCGTGCCCGGAGTGCTCGGGAAACACGACACGGGACGCCCGGTGCGGGCGTCCCGTGTTCGTGCTGCCGAGAAACGAGCCGAAGGTCAGGCGCGAGCCTTCTGCAGGTTCTCGTCGAGTGCGCCGAGGAACTCCTCGGTGGTCAGCCAGCCCTGCTCCGGGCCGACGAGCAGTGCGAGGTCCTTGGTCATCTGACCGGCTTCGACGGTCTTGATGACGACGTCCTCGAGCTGCTGCGCGAACTCGATGACCTCGGGGGTGTTGTCCAGCTTGCCGCGGTGCTCGAGGCCGCGGGTCCAGGCGAAGATCGACGCGATCGGGTTGGTCGACGTCGGCTTGCCCTGCTGATGCTGGCGGTAGTGCCGCGTGACGGTGCCGTGTGCGGCCTCCGCCTCGACGGTCTTGCCATCCGGGGTCATCAGGACGGAGGTCATCAGCCCCAGCGAGCCGTAGCCCTGGGCAACGGTGTCGGACTGGACGTCGCCGTCGTAGTTCTTGCAGGCCCAGACGTAGCCGCCCTCCCACTTGAGGGACGATGCGACCATGTCGTCGATGAGGCGGTGCTCGTAGGTGAGACCGGCGGCGTCGAACTCCGCCTTGAACTCTTCCTCGTAGATCCGCTGGAACTCGTCCTTGAACATGCCGTCGTAGGCCTTCAGGATCGTGTTCTTGGTCGACAGGTAGACCGGGTAGTTGCGCTGCAGGCCGTACGAGAGCGAGGCGCGCGCGAAGTCCTGGATGGACTTCTTGTAGTTGTACATACCCATGACGACGCCGCCGTCCTCGGGGATCCGGCAGACCTCGTGCTGGATCGGCTCGCTGCCGTCCTCGGGCGTGAAGGTGATGGTGACGGTGCCCGGGCGGTCGACCTTGAAGTCGGTGGCGCGGTACTGGTCGCCGAACGCGTGGCGGCCGACGATGACGGGCTTGGTCCAGCCCGGAACCAGACGCGGCACGTTCGAGATGATGATGGGCGCGCGGAAGATGGTGCCGCCGAGGATGTTACGGATGGTGCCGTTGGGCGACCGCCACATCTTCTTCAGGCCGAACTCCTCGACACGCGCTTCGTCGGGGGTGATGGTGGCGCACTTGACACCGACGTTGTGCTTCTTGATGGCGTTCGCCGCATCGACCGTCACCTGGTCGTCGGTGGCGTCGCGGTTCTCCACGCCGAGGTCGTAGTACTCGAGATCCACGTCCAGGTACGGGTGGATCAGCTTGTCCTTGATGAACTGCCAGATGATGCGGGTCATCTCGTCGCCGTCGAGTTCGACGACCTTACCTTCAACCTTGATCTTGGACATATGCGTTTCGTGTCCTCCTAGGACGTTTCTGTAGGTCCCCAATCGACCGCACTTTGTGGGTGCGGTCGCCGTCGGCTCGCGAGCAGCGAGCATGGCCGTGTCCACGTCCTGAACCGCGGCCAAACATGACAAGCGTACTGCTATTGCCGACGACCGCAAAGCGCCTCGTCCCACCCTCACGCCCTACCGACCGGTAACTTTCCTGCTGGTCAGGGATGCTCAGAGGGTGCATAAAGACCCTGCAACGGAGAGTCGCTAGACTGCCGGGAAAGTCATGAGTGCCAGCGTCAAGCCCCGGCTTGCTGGCCGGCAACCCTCCGACCGGGGTGGGGTGCTCCGGGTGATGACACGGTCGGTGGAACCCCACCGACAAGCCTGTTGTCGGGAGGACTGAGATGATGATGTGCTGTCGCACCCAAGCCACGATCACACCTCCCATCACCGCCGGAAGGACACGATGACCGACATCCGCAGCCGGCGCTGCCAGCCCACCGCGAGCCTCGAGGCGGTCATCTCTTGACGGCGGGCACCGAGCGGCGTCGCGTCGAACTGCCCCCGGCAGACGGACGCCTCGACACCATCGACATCGGCGATCTCGCGCTCGAGAGCGGCGAGACGCTGCCGAACGTCACCGTCGCCGTGCAGAGGTGGGGCGAACTGTCCCCCGCCCGCGACAACGTGGTGCTCGTCGAACACGCCCTCACCGGCGACTCGCACGTCACCGGCCCCGCCGGACCGGACCATCCGTCCCCCGGCTGGTGGTCGGGCATGGTCGGCCCCGGTGGTCCGATCGATACCGACCGCTGGTGCGTGGTTTCGACGAACATTCTCGGCGGGTGCCGCGGCACCACCGGCCCCGGCAGCACCGCACCCGACGGCAAGGCCTGGGGATCCCGCTTCCCGCTGATCACCGTGCGCGACCAGGTGGCGGCCGAGGTGGCGCTGCTCGACAAGCTCGGCGTCGACGTCCTCGCCGCCGTGACCGGCGGATCGATGGGTGGCATGCGCACCCTCGAGTGGATCATCGCGTACCCGGAGCGGGTGCGAGCGTCGCTCGTCCTCGCCACCGGTGCCCGCGCGACCGCCGACCAGATCGGCACCCAGACCGCGCAGATGGCTGCCATCACGGCCGACCCCGACTGGCAGGGCGGCGACTACTACGGCACGGGGCGGCGTCCCGAAGCCGGACTCGCCATCGCCCGGACCATCGCGCACCTCACCTACCGGACCGAACTCGAACTCGACACGCGCTTCGGGAATCTACCCCAGGACGACGAGGACCCGTGGCGCGGCGGCCGGTACGCCGTGCAGAGCTATCTCGAGCACCAGGCGCGCAAGCTCGTCGCGCGTTTCGATCCCGGTACCTACGTGGTGTTGTCCGACGTGATGAACCGGCACGACGTCGGGCGCGGACGCGGCGGCGTCGAGGCCGCACTCGCGTCCACCCCGGTCCCGACGATCGTCGCCGGCGTCGACTCCGACCGCCTGTACCCGCTGCGCCTGCAGCAGGAGATCGCCGATCTGCTCCCGGGATCGGGCGACCTGCGTGTGCTCGTCTCCCGCGACGGACACGACGGATTCCTCACCGAGGCCGACGAGGTCGCGAAGCTCCTCGTCGAACTGATGAAGCTCGCCGAGGGCTAGTCGGTTCCCAGCGGGTCGATCGACGCGGCGAGCGCCACCACGATTCCGCCGACGACCATCATCGAGGCGACGTCGAACGCCTTGCCGCGTACCGCGAGGACACCGACCTTGTCCTCGTCGAGAGCCCAGCGGAACAGGCCGGCGAGGATGGTGGCGCCGCCGAAGACGAACGCTCCGCGTCGCCACCGATCGGCGATCACCAAGATCACCGCTGCCGCGATCACCAGGGTGACCGCGAGCAGCGGCAGGTTCAGACGCGTGAATCGCATAGCCCGAGCCATCTCGTCTCCCGGGGTCGTCGACCCGCTTATCGGGTCGCGAGCAGCTCGGCCCGCTCCACGACGTTGGTCAGCAGGAAGGCGCGGGTGAGCGGTCCGACGCCACCCGGGTTCGGGGACACGAAGCCCGCGACCTCGCGCACGTCCGCGGCGACGTCGCCGCGCAGTCCGTCCTCGGTGCGGGAGACACCCACGTCCAGCACAGCGGCGCCGGGCTTGACCATGTCCGCCGTCACCAGCCCGGGAACACCTGCGGCGGCGACGATGATGTCGGCGCGACGCACCTCTGCAGCGAGATCACGAGTGCCGGTGTGGCAGAGGGTGACCGTCGCGTTCTCCGAACGACGGGTCAGCAGCAGACCGATCGGGCGGCCGACGGTGACGCCACGACCGACCACCACCACGTGCGCGCCGGCGATCTCCACGTCGTAGCGGCGCAGCAGGTGGATGATGCCGCGCGGCGTGCAGGGCAGCGGAGCCTCCTTGCCGAGCACGAGCCGGCCGAGGTTGACCGGGTGCAATCCGTCGGCGTCCTTGCCCGGATCCATGCGCTCGAGCGCCGCGTTCTCGTCGAGATGCTTCGGCAGCGGGAGCTGGACTATGTAGCCGGTGCAGGCAGGGTCGGCGTTGAGCTCGTCGATCGCCTCGAACAGCTGTTCCTGGGTGATGTCGGCGGGCAGATCCTTGCGGATCGACGTGATGCCGACCTTCGCGCAGTCGTTGTGCTTACCGCGCACATAGGCCGCGGATCCCGGATCGTCGCCGACGAGGATCGTGCCGAGACCGGGCGTGACGCCCTTGGCCTTCAGCGCATCCACGCGGACCTTCAGGTCCTCGAAGATTTCGTCGCGGGTTGCTTTGCCGTCCAGGATCGTCGCAGTCACGTCGTTCATTCTTCCAGGCGCCCGTCCGGCGTCGAATCGCGGCCGGTACCGGAAACCGTCCGCGCGCCGGGAGGCAGGCAGTCCCGGGATAGTTCCGCGAAGGCTTCGGCGAGGTGCCGCTCGTACTGCTCGGGGTCGGGCATGCAAGAGTCCGAGGCCAGAAAGGACAAGGTGAGAACCTCGCCGAGCGAGGTCACGGAGTGGACGAGACCGTAGTTCCGGTTGAGCATCGGAGTACCGATCGCCTCGACGGCGGGACTGCCACCGAATCGGAGGCCCTCGACCGGCCCGCGCGGCACATTCGTCACGGTGGTGTTGGCCAGCGGCACCACGTCTCCCGTGGGCCCCACCCGCCCGCGGTGCGCTCTCCGGATCGTCATCGCCAGGTCGAACGCGGGCGATGCATCCACCGCCGCAACGGAGGCAGCCGACTCCGGACGCCGGATGCGCTGTTTCTCGAGAGCGGCCGACTCGTGGACTCGGCGGAGTCGCTCGCGCGGATCAGCCCGATCGAGGTGCAGGTCGACATACATGAGCGTGACCTTGTTCTCCGACTCCGCTCCCGCTCCGTCCCGGAGGGATCCCGGAACGATCGCCGCCGGTGAATCGGTGGGAATTTCCTCGTAGGATGCGAGGTAGGCGCGTAGTCCGCCCGAGACGACCGTCAGGATCACGTCGTTCACCGAGGTATCCGTGGCGCGCGCGACGGCACGCACCTCCGGCAACGGCATACGGACGACGCCGAGCTGCCAGGCGCTGCCGGCGTCGGTGTCGAAGCGGGTGCGGGGACGCTGCGGCCGGGGGGCGGTGATCTCCCCCGATGCGGTGAGACCACCCAGTGCTCGTCGAGCGCGACGTGCTGCGACCAGAGCCGGGAGCATCCTCGCGTACCGGAAGGGCAGCGAGACCGCCGCGCGGACCGGTCCCGGCACGGCGACGATGCGTCCTCCCGCCGAAGGGGCGGCAGCCGGATCGTCGAGCAGTGCACGAGCGATCTCGACGGCTCCGAGCCCGTCGGTCACCGAGTGGTGCAGGAGCAACGCGACGATGGTGGCGCCCTCGGGAAGGTCCTCGACACCGCGGATGTCGGTCAGGACGTGCACTTCCCACGGCGGTGCGGACAGATCGAGGCAGCGTTCCTTCATCGACGCGAGCAGCCGATGCAACCCGCTGCGCGAGGTCGGTCCGATCGTCTCGTACCGGACGTGATCGTCCGGATCGACGCCGGTCTCGACCCAGTACGGGAAGTCGAGGTTCGCCGGCACGCGGTGCAGGCGTCGGGTGAGCGCCGGTGTGCGATGCAGGCGCTCCCCGATCCAGGTGACGGCGTCCCCACGTGTGCGGATGGGGGCCTCGCCTCCCCGGGCGTCGAACACGTAGAAGCTCACCATGGTCGACGGCGGAGCTTCGGGGTCGGTGTCCCCCACGAAGACGTGGAGCGCGTCCCGCGCGGCCAGTCTGATCCCGCGTCGGCGTGTCATCGCGATGGTTCTCTCCCGGGTCGCCCGCTGCTCGTGCCTCTCGATTGAACCAGTTACCGCCCGGGGCCACACCCGGTCGACGATTCGCGTACACGAGCGCGGAGCGGTGTAATTCGGCCATGGCGCACCGAGTCGGATCGACGACCGGCAGCACACGAGGCCGGGCCGCGCGTCGCGTCCTGTTCGCGTTCGCAGGCGGCCTCGGCCATCTCGCACCGATGCTCCCGATCGCCGACGTCCTGCGCGGAGCCGGCCATCGCATCGGCGTGTGTGGGGACGCGGACGTCCTCGCCGGCACCCAAGGCTTCGACGCGTACTTCCCCGAGGGAGACACGACATCCGCTTCCGGCCGGTCCATAGGCACGCTCGCTCCTCCGGATCTCGACCACGAGTACTCGGTGATCGGCACCCACTTCGCCGGTGTGCTCGCATCGCGACGATTCGACCTGGTCCGCGAGGTCGTCGACCGCTGGCATCCGGATCTGCTGATCTGCGACGAGATGGACTTCGGTGCGATGACGGCGGCCGAGCACGCCGCCGTTCCCCGCGTGGTGGTCGACGTGATCGCCTCCGGAGCGCTCGTCCGGATCGACCGCATCCGTGAGCCACTGCGACGACTACGGGCCGCCCACGACCTCCCTTCCGATCACGAGTGCTCTTTCCTGTCACAGGATTTGGTCATCTCACCGTTCCCACCGTCGTTCCGTGATCCTGACGTCCCGTTGCCTGCCACAGCCGTCTCGACAGGGCCGGGCTCATCGCCCGCGCCCCACGGACATCTCGCAGTCGACTGGCTTCGTGGCGGCAAGGAGCCCCACCGCGTGTACGTCACGCTGGGTACCGTCTTCAACACCGAGTCCGGTGATCTCTTCGTCCGTCTCCTCCGGGGGCTGCACCGACTACCTGCGCGCGTGCTCGTCACCGTCGGCCGCGACGTCGACCCGGCCACCCTGCCGTCACCGGGCGGCAACGTCCGCATCGAGCGGTTCGTGCCCCAGTCGGCCGTGCTCCCGCACGTCGATGTCGTCGTCAACCACGGCGGATCGGGCAGCGTCATCGGTGCGCTCGCCCACGGCGTTCCGGTCGTCGCGCTTCCGATGGGTGCGGACCAGGAACTCAACGCCCGACGGCTGGTCGCGCTGCGTGCAGGGACCAGGGTCGATCCCGTCACCGCAACCTCGGCGGAGATCGGAAGGATCACCCTCGATGCGTTGTCCTCGGGCTCTCTCCGCCCCGGCGCCGAACGGTTGCGCGACGAGATCGCACGATTGCCGCTACCGGAATCCGTGCTCGCGCTGCTGGAGGATTCGATGTTCCGGTCCCGGCTGCGCTGAACCTCTCCGCTCACACGACGGAATAGCCGTTCGGCAACGCCATCCGACCGGTCAATGCCCGCAGCACGGTCGTGCCGTCGCCGAGTGCCAGAGCGATTCTCGCCGCCAACAGGGTGGACTGCTCGAGAACCTCGGCGGGAGGTTCGTAGGGAACATCCGCGGCGGCGGCGATGTCGAGACCGTGGACGGCGAGTTCGAAGGTGCGTGTCGGGAGGTAGGAATGCAGCCGGATCCCCGATCCTCCGATCACCCGGATCAGACGATCCTCCCCGGTACCGAGCCGCTCGATCACCGCAGCCGACAGGGCACCGATCGTCGCCACCGGGTCGTCACCGAGGCCGGCACCGGCACGCCGCCCGCGTTCGACGATGTCGCCCGCGCCGAGGACCGAGGTCAGTTCCTCGACGTGGACGTAGTACTGCTCCGCGCTCGCGAGGTCCTCGGTGTCGGCAGGACTGTCGAGATACGTCGCGACGGTCGTCAACGAGCGTGAGGTGTGTCCGATCAACGATCGGAGGTCCCACTTGCCCCGGCCCGGTCCGTCCCAGCGGTCTTCCGGCACGGCACGGACCAACTCCGCGAAGCTGCGTACCGCCGAGACATACATCGCTACCGGCGATTCCATGACATCTCCCGCGGCCGACCGGATCGAACCCGACACGAGAATGAAAGCACGCGTCTCCCGGCTACACCGTCGGTGTGCGCACGCGGGTCGGCACGGATCGCTCGCGCAACGTGAATCCCAGCTTCTCGTAGAGCCGGATGGCGGTCATGTCAGAGACCGAGGCCGGTGCCGTGGACACCGTACTCGTCGATGACCGCGAGTTCGTCGTCGGTGAGCGGCGGGAAGCTCAGTGTCTCGACGTTGTGGTCGAGCTGCCAGGTCGAGCTCGCGCCGAGGTCGCGGCGGGCTGCCGGAGCACCCACTGCAGTGCCAGCTGGGCCAGCGACTGCCCACGCGACCGGGCGAGCTTGTCGAGTTCGGTGACGCGCTGCCGGTAGATCTCGTCGATCACGTCCGGGGAGAGGAACGCACTGTTTACCGCTCGCGCACCGTCCGGGATGGTCTCGAGATACTTGTCCGTCAGAAGTCCCTGTGCGAGCGGCGAATACACGACGAGTCCGAAGCCGTCCTGCTCGGCCGCGTCGAGCAGACCGTTCTGCTCGATGCTGCGGTCGAAGATCGAGTAGCGCGGCTGGTGGACGAGCCGTGGGACACCGGCTTCCCGCAGAAGTGTCGCGGCCTCATGCGCACGATCCGGTTGGTAGTTCGAGATGCCGACGTAGAGCGCCTTCCCCTACTCGACGGCGGAGACGAGTGCCCCGACGGTCTCCTCGAGCGGGGCCGTCAGGTCGGGACTGTGACTGTAGAAGATGTCGACGTAGTCGGTGCCGAGGTCACGCAGGCTGTGCTCGAGCGAGCCCAGCAGCGACTTGCGCGACCCTCCCTTTTGGTAGGGACCGGGACCGATCGGGTTGCCGGCCTTCGTCGACAGGATGATTTCGTCCCGGTAGGGCGCGAGGTCCCTGCCGAGGATCCGGCTGAAGTTCTTCTGCGCGGCGCGGTGCGGCGGACCGTACCGGTCGGCGTTGTCGAAGCGGGTGATTCCGAGGTCGAAGGCGTGGAGGATGATCTCCCGCTGCGCCTCGAAGGGGTAGTCGGTGCCGAATTTCTGCCACAGCCCGAACGAGAAGGCCGGCAGGTCGAGCCCGGACCGCCCCGAGCGCCGGTAGGGAATCGTCTCGTAACGGTTCTCGGATGCGGTGTACGGGGTTTCGACGGTGCCGTGCGACATCGGGCGGGGTTCGCCTTTCGGTTCCAGCGGAAATTCGGGTCCACGACACTCGATCACGGGCACTTCCGGACTGTCACCGGTTCCGCTCAGACTGCGCACTATGCACCATCACCGGTGTTCGGATGTGACAGGCACATCCGAACACCGGAGCGCGCACTACTTGTCACAGGCGATGCCCTCGTTGTCCCCATCGAGGTATGGCGCGTATCGGGGGTTCCCCGCGCAGAATCGGGGCGGCACCTGCTGCTATGGCCTCGGAGCAGTTCTTGTACGACACCGCAGACTCGAGCGAGGACGGCGTGGTAGGCGTACGAACGCGTCGAATACCCCAGTCCTGGGAGCCCAGCGAGCAATAACCGTGGCTGCGTGCATACCGTTGACCGTGAGCGAAACGACCCACCCGCGTGGTCTTGCATCCGCGTCTGCTTTCAGCGGTACGGGGCACGCCCCCTGCCTCCGCTCCACTCTCTCCTAGCGTAGGGTCAAGCGGCTCCTCAGAGAGCCGCTGAAGACCGAAGAAAACAAAACGGAGATCTACTGAGGGAAGAGATGCCGACCGCAGAGGAGATCGACGCAGCCCGCACGGAGCGGGGTGGACGGACGAAAGAAGCACTCGCTCAGTGGGGCGTACCGTGGCCTCCCCAAAAGGGATGGAGGCAAGCACTGATCAAGGGTCGTACGCTCGGAGGCAGCACCGAGCACCAGAGCGGGTGACCACGGTCAGACCAAGCCCCACTCGCGTTCGATCCGGGCGATCTCCGCCGCGAGTTCGGGGCCGTCCGAATGGCTGTAGGCGTAGTACACACCGACGTTGATGACTGTGACCCAGTCCAAGGACGGGTTTAGATGCAATACCGTTCAGTTAGGGGGGTTTGCGTTACGATGAGGTGTGCCTCGGAGTGGATGGGTGAAGCCGGTCTCGGATCGGCGGTTGTCGGATGTGGTG
>NZ_JBNQFT010000021.1:0-93681 GCF_050321925.1 Rhodococcus sp. IEGM1339 | reverse complement strand
GCTCGGCAGATTGACGCCTGTCGAGTTCGAGACCATCATGACCACACCAGCCACACAGGCTGCGTGACCGAATCTGTCACCGGATCGTGCAGCAGTCCCGAGCGGCTGCCACGGCTGCCCATTTATGGAGCAGACAACCGAGGACTGTGGCCAGCACACCTACCAGCACAATCGCCTCCTTCCCTCGCTCGCGTCCTGGTCCCAGCCTACGGTCCGACTGTCCTTCACCGGCGCGGGGAGCCGACAAGGACATCGACAGGGAATCGGAATGACGATCTTCGATCGTTCACGATGTCGTCCGCGCCGGTCGGCCGTCACATTGTCAAACCCACCGTCCTGGTGGTGGTGTCGGTCGGAGCCAGGGAACTACGGGCGTGAAACTAACGGTGAGCAGGTAGGTGGCGGCACCGGCGCATCAGGTGACAGTCACCGCTGTTGATGAGGTCCGTGGCGTCCGCATCACCGGAGGCAACCCGCGCTCATCGTCGGCCCGGGCTCCAACAAGTCGCCGGTCTACGTGCCGAAATGCACGTAGACCGCGGGGACCTGCGTGCCCTCGGCACCGTCGGGGGAGCGCAGGGTGCGCAGCATGTCGTCGGTGTTCTTCGGGATGCGCCTGCTGCCGCGCGCGGTGTGGCGGCGTCTGCCGCGCTGACCGTCGGCGTGCAGTTCTCGTCGCCACGCGGCGTGTCGCCACGACAACTGCACGTTCGAGAGGCGGTCAGCTGCGGCGGGATTCGAGCAGCCGCAACCAGATCTCGCTGATGGTGGGGTAGGACGGCACCGCATGCCACAGGGCGTCCAGCGGCACTTTCCCGACCAGGGCGATGGTGGCGGCGTGGACGAGTTCGGCGACCTCCTGACCGACGAAGGTCGCGCCGACCAGGGTGTCGGTGGCGCGGTCGACGACGAGCGCGGCGTGTCCGGCGTAGTCGTCGCGGGCGAGCGAGGCCCCGGCGACGTCGATGTCGGCCTCGAGGACCTCGACGTCGAGTCCGTCGGCGCGGGCCTGCTCGGCGGTGCGGCCGACCGCGGCGATCTCCGGGACGGTGAAGATCACCTGCGGGACCTGGCCGTGGTCGGCGCTCGCCCGGAATCGTGACCCGTCGGTGGGGCGGTTCTCGGCGCGGGCGGCGATGACGTCCCCGCACACCCGCGCCTGGTATTTGCCCATGTGGGTCAGTGCGGCGCGACCGGCGATGTCCCCGACCGCATACAGCCACTGGCCGTCGACCCCGTCGACGGTGAGATCGTCGGCGACGGTCACCTTCCCGTCGGTCAGGCCGACAGTGTCGAGACCGAGCCCGTCCACGGCGGGGCAGCGGCCGGCGGCGACGACGATCTCGTCGACCTCGACAGTGCTGCCGTCGGACAACTCCACGGTGGCGGGACCGCCGTGGATGCGGCCGACGCCGGTGTCCTTGACGTCGGGGCGCTGCACCGAGCGGATCTCGGTGCCGTAGCGCACATTCAGGCCCTTGTGGGCCATGCGGGTGGCGACGCGTTCGGCGGCGAACGGCTCCACGCGCGGCAGCAACCGGTCGCCGCGCACCGCGAGGGTGAGTTCCTCGACGCCGAGTTGCCGCAGCCAGGTGGCGGTTTCGCAGGCGACGACACCGCCGCCGACGACGAGCACGCGGCGGGGGACCTCGAGCAGGTTCGTCGCATCGCGGGAGGTCCACGGCAGCGCGTCGCGCAGCCCGGGCAGGTCCGGGATCGACGCGACGGTGCCGGTGGCCAGGACGACGGCGTGCCGGGCCTGCAGGCGACGCTCCCCGTCGGCTCCGGTGACGGTGACGGTGCGTTCGCCGGCGAGGCGGCCGTGGCCGCGCACGACGTCGATACCCGCGCCCTCGGCCCAGTCCACCTGGGAACTGTCGTCGCGGTTGTGGGTGAAGCTGTCGCGGCGGGCGAGTACGGCCGGTACCTCGACGCCGTGGGCGCTGATCTTGTCGGCGACGCCGGGCATGTTGCGGGCGGTGGTGAGCACCTGGGTGGGGCGCAGCAGGGCTTTGCTGGGCATGCAGGCCCAGTAGGAACATTCGCCGCCGACGAGTTCGTGTTCGACGAGCACCGCGGTGCGGTCGCTGCCGGCGATGGCGTACTGGGCGGCGTTCTCCCCGGCCGGGCCCGCGCCCAGGACGATCACGTCATAACTGTCGGATTCCGCTGTCGGACCGCTCATCCGTCCACGATAGGCGCGGCCGAACCGTCGGCGGGCCGGATCGGGGGCGACGGTCCGGTTCGCGAAGTCCGCCCGTTCGTGCAGGTCAGCGGCGGCTCAGCGCAGATGCGGGGAGTCGGCGTCGAAGATCAACCCCATCGGGGCGAGCACCCGCACCACCTGTTCGGCGGTCCACTCGTCGAGATCGCACAGCAGCACCGACCGCCACGGGCTGACGATCACCGGACGTTCGACGGCGGCGAGGAATTCCGCCAGGCGCGCGGGAAGGATCCCGCCGGGCAGCCCGCCGGCGAGGGTGACGGCCCCGTCGGGCTGGTCGAGCCAGCCGATCGGTGGCCGCGGCCGCTCGGGCACTGGTTCCGGATCCCCGGTGGGGTCGGTCGGTGGGGTGAGCAGCGCCTCGGCGGCGTCCTGCGGGTCGACGCGCACCCCGGTGTCGGCGCCGTCGCGGATCACCGCGAAGCGGCCGTCGGGGCGGGCGAGGACCGCGACGGTGGGGGCGAGGGCGACGATGTCGCCGGTGCCGTCGTCGAGCCCGAGGACGGTGCCGGCCGCCACGGGCCGGTCGTCCAGGCGCGCGATCACCGTGGCGGTGAGTTCGCGCAGGTCGTGGTGTCCGCCGATGCGGCCGCTGAGCGGGGAGACGAGAAGCCGTGCGCGGGTGGGCACGTCGACGGTGAGACCGGCGGCGGTGACGGCCGCGCTGATCGCGGCGTGGTCGCCGCGCACCCGCAGCTGGGCATGGGCGGTCAGGTGCAGTTCGCCGCCGCCGTGGGTGTGGGCGAGTTCGGCGAGCACCTGCACCTGCGCGGAGGTCAGGTGCCCGGCGGGCAGGTGCACGTCGACAGCGGTATCGGCCATGACCGCCAGCGTAGAACGCGGCGCCGGCGGGACGAGCGGTGCCGTGAGACCGGGCGGTTTGTAGGGTGGTGGCCATGCCCGAGTCGACGACCCCCACCTTCGCGGACCTCGCCGCCGCCAAGTTCGTGCTGCTGACCACCTACCGCAAGGACGGCAGCGCGGTGGACACCCCGGTGTGGGCGGCGCCCGACGGGAACCGGCTGCTGGTGTGGACGGTCGCCGACGCCTACAAGGTGCGGCGACTGCGCCGCGATCCGCGGGTGTCCCTGGCGATCTGCGACGCGCGCGGCAACCCGAAGTCGGCGGCGGTGCCCGGCACGGGGGAGGTGCTCGACGCCGACGGCTCGGCGCACGCCCGGTCGGTGATCGCCCGCAAGTACGGACTGCTCGGCCGGATCATCGTCGGCGCGAGCGTGGTGCGTCGTGGCCGCACCGGCACCGTCGGGTTGGCGTGTGCGCTCGATCCCGCCGACGACACGGCAGGCCGGTAGACGTCGTGGCGCGCTCTCACACCTACCGGTCCCAGGCGATCGCGGTGGCGCTCGCGAGCAACCCGCTGATCTCCGGTTCGAGTCGCTGGAAGTGGTTGCGCCGCGCCGGTGTCGACGCCGCACCGCCGAGCCTGATCCACACCGGCGTGGTGGTGCAGGGCCTCGGCCGGCTCACCCTCGGCGCGGGCTCGTTCGTCAACCACGGCTGCTATTTCGACACGGTCGCCGACATCACCCTCGGGCAGCGGGTGTTCCTCGGCGACCACGTGCGGGTGCTCACCAGCAGCCACCGCATGGGCACCGCCGAACAGCGCGCGTCGACGCTGACGGGGGAGCCGGTGACCATCGGCGACGGCGCGTGGATCGGCTCCGGTGCGGTGGTCATGCCGGGCGTGAGCATCGGCGCCGGTGTGGTGATCGGCGCGAACTCGCTGGTGACGAAGGACTGTGCCCCGCACACGCTGCATCTGGGCAGCCCCGCCCGGCACGTCCGCGACCTGGACTGACCCCGCACCGGCAGCCCCGCCCGGGTCGTCCGATCCCGTAGGGTCCGTGGTGATCTCGGCCTCACCTGCGGGGCTGAGCCGATCGAACCCAGTTCAGGAGAGCGCATGTCCGTGCACGAGTACACCGTGGCCACCGCCGACGGCGGCAGCGAGGATCTCGCCCGCTTCGCCGGCCGGCATCTGCTGATCGTCAACGTCGCCAGCAAGTGCGGCTTGACCCCGCAGTACGAGGCCCTCGAGGCGCTGCACCGCGAGCTGGGCGAGCGCGGCCTGCAGATCCTCGCGTTCCCGTGCAACCAGTTCGGTGGTCAGGAACCGGGTAGTGACAGCGAGATCCAGGAGTTCTGCCGCGTGAACTTCGACGTCACCTTCCCGGTGTTCGCGAAGGTCGATGTCAACGGCGACGATGCGCACCCGCTCTACCGGCACCTGCGCGCCGAGGCTCCCGGTGATTTCGGGCCGCAGCACGGTTTCCTGTTCGAGCACGTGAGCAAGACCCGCCCGGAGGCGATCGGCACCGACGAGGTGAAGTGGAACTTCACCAAGTGCCTCGTCGACCCGCAGGGCGCGGTGGTGCGCCGCTTCGAGCCGACGGTCACCCCCGAGGAGATCGGCAAGGAACTCACCGACCTGCTCTGAGCCCCTACCGGTCCGGTCGATGGACGTCACCGACCGGACCGGAGGTCAGTGGGCGGCGCTGACCGAGGACATGTGGAAGTCGGGGATGCGCACCGGCGGCATCGCGGTGCGGGTGAACCAGTCCTTCCACTCCCGCGGCAGGGTGCGTTCGGTGGCGCCGATCTCGGTGGCGCGGCCGAGCAGATCGACCGGGGATTCGTTGAACCGGAAGTTGTTCACCGCCGCCCGCACCTGCCCGTCCTCGACGAGATACACCCCGTCGCGGGTCAGGCCGGTCAGCAACAGCACCGCCGGATCGACCTCCCGCAGGTACCACACGGTGGTCAGCAGCAGACCGCGTTCGGTGCGGGCGATCATGTCGTTCACATCGGCGGTGCTGCCACCGGTGAGCAGCAGATTCTCACCCGGCGCCGTGGGGGTGGCCCCGAATTCGGCGGCTGCGGCCCGCGGATACGCCAGCGCGTGCAGGGCGCCGTCGCGGAGCCAGTCGACCCGCGAGGCGCTCATCCCGGTGTCGAACACCGAGACGCTGTCGGTGGAGGCGGTGGCGACCACGAACGGCGCATAACCGAGCCCCGGGGCGGCCGGATCGGACGTCAACGTCACCGGCAGCGCGGCGATCTGCTCGCCGAGGCGGGTTCCGCCGGGCCCCGCCCACACCGACCGGCCCTCCTCGGCGCCGCGCCCGTCGAGGGACCACAGCAGCGGGATCATCAGGTCCGCGACCACCGAGGGTGGCAGCAGCGTCTCGTACCGTCCGGCGGGCAGGTCGACGCGGGTACCGGCCCAGTCCAGCCGCCGCGCCAGTTCGGCACGCAGCGGATCCATTGCGATGTCGGTGAAGTCGACGGTGCCGGCGCCGACCCAGGCGCTCGCCCCGGTCAGGCCGCCGCGTTTGCCGTTGATCTCGAGCGAGCCGTCGCGTTGCACCCAGCGGCGCCGCACCCCGGTGGAGGTGCCCAGCCACATCGTCGTGGATTGGTGGTGGGCGAATCCGTAGAGGGCGTCGGTGTCGTCGAAGCCGGAGGCGAGCCCGTCGAGGAGCGGGGCGAAGACCTCGACGTCGGTGCCGACGGCCTCGTCGCCCCACTGCGGGTCGGTGTCGTCGCCGTCGATCAACGGCATCGCATCCGGGGCCGCCGGGGCCTGCTGCGCGGCCGCCCACGCCGCGGCAACCACCGCGCCGATGTCGTCGGCGTCGACGATCGGGGCGCTGACCACCCCGCAGTGCGCCCCGTCGGGGGTGCGGCGGATCGCGAGGATCGTGGCGCCGCGGGCACGGGCGGAGCCGTTGGTGGTCATCGAACTGCCGGCCCACCGCAGCGACGCCTCGGCACTGTCGGTGACCATCACGATGGTCTCGTCGGCAGGCGAGGTCGCCAGGGCGGTTTCGACGAGTCGGTCTCCGGGGATCATCGGCCACCTTCCTGCACCGTGTTGAGCACGTTCACGCCGCGCACCAGCACCGACGGGCAGCCGTGCGAGACGGACGCGACCTGCCCGGGTTGCGCCTTGCCGCAGTTCATCGCGCCGCCGAGCTGCCAGGTCGACGCGCCGCCGACCGTCTCGAGGGCACCCCAGAACTCGGTGGTCGACGCCTGATAGGCCACATCGCGGACCTGCCCGGCGAGCCGGCCGCCGCGGATCCGGTAGAACCGCTGACCGGTGAACTGGAAGTTGTGCCGCTGCATGTCGATCGACCAGCTGCGATCGCCGACGATGTACAGCCCGTCGTCGACCCCGGCGATCAGATCGGCGGTGCTGCGATCGACGCTCGGATCGGGTCGCAGCGACACGTTCGCCATCCGCTGGATCGGCACGTGATGCGCCGAATCGGCGTAGGCGCAGCCGTTCGAGCGGGCCACCCCGAGCTTCGGGGCGAACGCCCGGTCGAGTTGGTAGCCGACGAGCACCCCGTCCTTCACGAGATCCCAGGACTGGGCGGCGACCCCGTCGTCGTCGTAGCCGACGGTGGCCATGCCGTGCGGTTCGGTGCGGTCGGCGGTGACATGCATGACGTCGCTGCCGTAGCGCAGGCTGCCGAGCAGGTCGGGGGTGGCGAAGGAGGTGCCGGCGTAGGCGGCCTCGTAGCCGATGGCGCGGTCGTATTCGGTGGCGTGCCCGACCGATTCGTGGATCGTCAGCCACAGATTCGTCGGGTCGATCACCAGATCGGTGCGGCCCGGGATCACCGACGGGGCCTGCGCCTTCTCCGCGAGCTGCTCGGGCAGTTCGGCGAGCTCACGGCTCCAGTCCCACCACCGGTCCGAGGCCACATACTCCCAGCCGCGGCCGGCCGGCGGGGCCAGGGTGCGCATCGACTCGAAGGTGCCGGCCTCACGGTCGACGCGGGTCGCGTCGAGGTCGGAGTGGATCCGCACCCGCTGCTGGGTGATCGTCGACCCGGCGAGATCGGCGTAGAAGGTCTGTTCCTTGACCAGCGTCAGATTCGCGGCGACGTGGTCGACGCCGTCGGCGTCCTGCAGTCGCCGCGAACGGTCCTCGAGCACCGCGATGCGCTCGGCGGCGGGGACGGTGAACGGGTCGATCTCGTACGGCGAGACCCACACCGCGTCCCGGTGGACCGGTTCGTCGGCCCACTGCACCGGATCCCGGTTCAACGCGCGCAGGGTGCGGGCGACCGCGACGGCGCGGGCCGCGGCGTCGGCGGCGCCGTCCGGGCCGGGCACCGGATGCGACGCGAATCCCCAGGTGCCGTCGAGCAGCACCCGCACCGCCACCCCGCAGTCGCTGTCGTCCACCGCCGCCTGCAGGGCGCCGTCGCGCAGGGTGCTCGTCCCGGTCCGGATCCGATGCACCCGCACATCGGCGTGACTCGCGCCCGCCGCCCGCGCGACCGTCAGGCCCGCGTCGGCGGCCGCGTGCAACGGCAGGGCCAGGAAATCGTCGTCCACCGCATTCACCCGCCCACGGTAACGCCGGGATGTGCGGCATCGGGGTTGCCGCACCGAGCCCCGCGGGGTGGTTCAGCCGAACTGTTCGATGCCGAGGCGGATCACCATGGCGATCACCACGACCAGCAACACCACCCGCACGAACCCGGCGCCGCGGGCGAGCGCCATCCGGGAGCCGAGCACCGAGCCGGCGACATTGCACACCGCCAGCGCCGCCCCGAGCGCCCACCACACGTGCCCGCCGACGGCGAACAGGACCAGCGCCCCGAGATTCGAGCCGAAGTTGAGCACCTTCGCCATCGCCGCCGAGGTGACGAACTCGCTGCCGAGCATCGCCGCGAACACGATGATGAAGAAGGTGCCGGTGCCGGGCCCGAGGATCCCGTCGTAGAAGCCGATCACCGCCGCGGCCGTGACCACGACGGTGGCCAGCCGCAGCGTGGACGGGCGGCGGGTGCTGCCGGTGCCGAGTTTCGGGCGGGCGGTGACGAACACCGCCACCGCGACGAGCACGACCATCACGATCGGGATGAACACCTCCCGGTCGATGAGCGAGACCGCCGCCGCCCCCGCCGCCGCGGCCAGCGCGGCGACCAGGGCAGCGGGGCCGAGCAGCGACCAGCGCAGCGGGATGCGCCGCGCGAAGGTCAGCACCGCCGCGCCGGTCCCGCAGATCGCGGTGAGCTTGTTCGTCGCCAGCGCCGCCTGTGGCGTCAATTGCGGGGCGACGAGGAACAGGGCGGGCAGCAGGATCAGCCCGCCGCCGCCGACCACCGCGTCCACCCAGCCGGCGGCTGTCGCGGCGGTCATCAGCAACGCCCAGTCACCTGCAGTCATGGCGGCCATTCGATCACGCGCCGCATCCGCGGGTCGGGTGCGGGAGCAAAACCGGTGGCCCGTTCGTTGACCGGACAGAAACCGCCGACGGAAGGAAGTCCCGCCGTGTACCCGTTGTTGTTCGTGCTCTACGTCGTGGCGGAGATCGCGGTGCTGGCCTGGCTCGGCTCCACCCTCGGAGCCCTGGCCACCGTGTTGATCTTCCTCGGTGTCAGCGCCGCCGGTTATCTCGTGCTCGCCGCCCTGGGTCGCCGCGCGCTGCGCAACCTCGGTGAGCTGCGCGGTGGCCGGGCGCCGCACGCGAATTCCCCGGAGCGGGTGCTCACCGACGGTGCGCTCATCGGCGCCGGCGCGGCCCTGGTGCTGATTCCCGGCATCGTCAGCACCGTGCTCGGGGTGCTGCTGTTGCTGCCGTCCCGCGCCGCGCTGCGTCCGGCGGTGCGCACGCTGGTCGCGCGGCGGGCCCGCGTCACCGGGTTCTCCGCGCAGCGGCTGGTGGTGGTCGACGGGCAGGTCGTCGATCACAGTGTCGTCGGTGGTGCCCCGCACCTGACCGGTGGTGCGGCCGTGACCGAGCAGGTCGACGACCGTGGCACCGTGCTCGAAGGGGAGATCGTGGAGACCCCGCGCCGCCGCGAGGAGCGGTAACGGGCAGACTGGGCACTCGTGAGCCCTGCACCGCACACCCAGCTTCTCGTCGGCGGCCGCATCTACAGCGCCAGCGCCCCCGATGCCACCGCGATGGCCGTCACCGACGGCACGGTCGTGTGGGTCGGGCAGGACCGGCCCGGCCGCGCCCTGCACCCGGACGCCGAGATCGTCGATCTGCACGGCGCGTTCGTCGCCCCCGGTTTCGTCGACACCCACGTGCACACCACCAGCCACGGCCTGGCGTTGACCGGGCTGGATCTGACCGACGCCGTCGACCGCGACGACGCATTGCGCCGGGTCCGCGCGCACGCCGATGCGCACGACGACGCGGTGATCTGGGGGCACGGCTGGGACGAGACCCGCTGGCCCGACCCGACGCCACCGACCACCGCCGACCTCGATGCCGCCGCCCCGGCCCGGCTCGTCTATCTCGGCCGGATCGATGCGCATTCGGCGGCGGCGTCGAGCGCGTTGCGGGCCGTCGCCGAACCCCTCGACGAGCTGGCCGGCTTCGATCCGCAGCAGCCGCTGACCGCCGCGGCGCATCATGCGGTGCGCGGCGCCGCCCGCCGCGGGCTGACCGCCGCGCAGCGTGCCCGCGCCCGCCTGGCGGCCCTCGACGATTTCGCCGCGCACGGTTACGTCGCGGTGCACGAATGCGCCGGCCCCGACATCTCCGGGCTCGACGACTTCACCGAACTGCTCGGCACCGACCATCCGGTGCAGGTGCGCGGCTACTGGGGTCAGGCGGCGCGCACCGGCGAGGAAGCCGCGGAGCTGCTCGCCGAGACCGGCGCCGATGCCCTGGGCGGGGATCTGTTCGTCGACGGGTCGATCGGTTCGCACACCGCCGCGCTGGCCCGCCCGTACGACGATCTGCCGGACTGCTGCGGCACCCGCTATCTGACCGAGGACGAGCTGACCGCGCACGTGCGCGCGTGCACCTCGGCGGGCATTCAGGCCGGTTTCCACGTCATCGGTGACGCGGCGACCACCGCCGCGGTCGCGGCCTTCGAGGCGGTCGCCGCGGAGGTCGGGGGACCGGTGCTCGCCGCGCGCGGGCATCGGCTCGAGCACGTCGAGTCGTTGACGGTCGCGCAGGCGGAGGTGTTGTCGCGGTACGGGGTGATCGCGAGCATGCAGCCGAGCTTCGACGCCCTGTGGGGCGGGGCGGACGGGATGTACGCGCAGCGGCTCGGCGCCGACCGCGCCGCGGCGTTGAACGCGTTCGCGCCGCTGGCAGCGACCGGGCTGGCGTTGGCGTTCGGCTCGGATGCGCCGGTGACGGCGCCGCAGCCGTGGCCGATGCTGCGGGCGGCGGTGCACCACCGCACCGAGGGCAGCGGGATCTCGCCGCGGGCGGCGTTCGCCGCCGCGACCCGCGGGGCGTGGCGCGCTGGTGGGGTGCGTGACGGTCTGGCCGGCACCCTCGATCCGGGTGCGCCGGCGTCGTATGCGATCTGGGAGGTCGGGGAGCTGGTGGTCAGCGCCCCGAAGGATTCGGTGCAGCGATGGTCGACGGATCCGCGGTCCCGGGTGGCGCCGCTGCCGGATCTCGCCCCGGGCACCGCCGATCCGGTGCTGGTGCGCAGTGTGCACCGCGGCCGGGTCGTGTACGCGCGGTGACCGGCCGGCCCCTCGCGACGGTCACCGTGCGGGCGGTGCGGGTCGTCGCGCTGCGCGCGCTGCTGGCCGTCGTCGCGGGAGTGTTGCTGTTCGCGTCGTTCCCGCCGCGTCCGCTGTGGTTCCTCGCCCCCGTCGGGATCGCGCTCCTGGTCGGTGTATCGACTGCAGTACCGCTGCGGCGACGCGCCGGGTTCGGCTACGGCTATCTCGCCGGCCTCGGATTCCTGGTGCCGCTACTGCCCTGGATCGGCGTCTATGTCGGGCCGTTGCCGTGGTTGGCGCTCGCCGCCGCCGAGGCGGTCTTCGTCGGCCTGTTCGGGGCGCTGGTGGTGCACCTGCGGTCGCTGCCGGTCGCGCCGTTGTGGATCGCGGCGGCGTGGAGCCTGACCGAATGGTTACGCTCGAGCGTCCCGTTCGGCGGGTTCCCGTGGGGTCGGCTGGCCTTCGGCCAACCCGACGGTGGGTTCGTCTCCCTCGCCGTCGTCGGCGGCGCCCCGCTGGTGTCGTTCGCCGTGGCCGCGACCGGCGCCGGGCTCGCCGCCCTCGCCCTGACCGCCTCCCGCCGTCCCCGCCCCGTGCGGGCCTGGACGGTGCCGGTCGCGGTGACGCTGCTCGGTCCGCTGCTCGCCGCGGCGGCGTGGCCGCTGGTGCGCACCGCCACCGACGAGT
Source organism: Rhodococcus sp. IEGM1339 (assembly GCF_050321925.1). Classification (NCBI taxonomy): domain Bacteria; kingdom Bacillati; phylum Actinomycetota; class Actinomycetes; order Mycobacteriales; family Nocardiaceae; genus Rhodococcus; species Rhodococcus sp. IEGM1339. Next base: position 82,301 of record NZ_JBNQFT010000021.1, on the reverse strand, counting down.
CGTCGACGGTGACGGTCGCGGCGATCCAGGGCAGTGTGCCGCGCCTGGGCCTGGACTTCAACGCCCAACGCAAGGCGGTGCTCGACAATCATGTCGCCCGCACCCTCGTCCTCGCCGAGGACGTCGCCGCCGGACGGGCTCCGGCCCCGGATGTGGTGATCTGGCCGGAGAACGCCTCCGATATCGACCCGCTGCGCAACGCCGATGCCGCACGCGACATCTCCGCCGCGTCCGCCGCGATCGACGCGCCGATCCTCGTCGGGGCGGTGCTCGTCAACGACGACCGGACCACCACCAATTCGGTGATCGTGTGGGACGCGCAGACCGGTCCGGGGGAGCGGCACGACAAGAAAATCATCCAGCCGTTCGGCGAGTACCTGCCGTGGCGGTCGTTCTTCCGGTTGTTCTCCGAGTACGCCGACCGCGCCGGCCATTTCGTGCCCGGCGACGGCGACGGCATGGTCACCGCCGGCGGCATCGACATCGGGGTGGCGACCTGCTACGAGGTGGCCTTCGACCGGGCGTTCCGCGACTCGATCGACGCCGGCGCGCAACTGCTGGCGGTGCCGACGAACAACGCCACCTTCGGCGACACCGAGATGACCTATCAGCAGCTGGCGATGTCGCGAGTGCGGGCCGTCGAGCACGGCCGGGCCGTGATCGTCGCGGCGACCAGCGGGGTCAGCGCGATCGTCGATCCGGCCGGTCGGGTGCAGCAGAGCACACCGTTGTTCGTGCCCGATGCCCTGGTGGCGCAGGTGCCCGTGCGCGCAGACGTTACGCTGGCTAGTCGGCTCGGAGTGGCGCCGGAGCTTGTGCTCTGCGCCGCGGCCGTGGCCGCCGCCGGTTTCGTCCTGGTGCGAGGACGGCGGGAGAAGGCCGGTGCGGCAGCTCGCACCAGCACCGGCGCAGCAGGAGCACCGGCCGGTGGCCGGTTCGACAAGGAGGACCTCTGATGGCAGCGGCGACGCCGGCCGGGAACGACAGCGCACCCAGCGCCCGCACCCTGGTGATCATTCCGACCTACAACGAGCGGGAGAACCTCGGTCGGATCATCACGCGGCTGCACGCTGCGCTGCCGCACACCCATGTCCTCGTCGTCGACGACGGCAGTCCCGACGGCACCGGTGACCTCGCCGACGACCTCGCCGCCGCCGACGAGCGCATCGCGGTGCTGCACCGCACCGAGAAGAACGGTCTCGGTGCCGCCTACATCGCCGGTTTCCGGTGGGGGCTCGAGCACGGCTACACGGTGCTCGTGGAGATGGACGCCGACGGCAGCCACGCCCCCGAGCAGTTGCACCTGCTGCTGGAGAAGGTCGACGCCGGCGCTGATCTGGTGCTCGGCTCCCGTTACGTGCCCGGCGGCACGGTGGTGAACTGGCCGTGGCACCGCGAGGTGCTCTCCCGCGGCGGCAACATCTACTCGCGTCTCGCGCTGGGGGTGTCGATCCAGGACATCACCGGCGGCTACCGTGCCTACCGCCGTGAGGTGCTCGAGAAGCTCGACCTCGACGCGATCGCCTCGCACGGCTACTGCTTCCAGGTCGATCTGGCGTGGCGCACCCTGCAGGCCGGATTCACCGTCGCCGAGGTGCCCATCACGTTCACCGAACGGGAAATCGGCGAGTCGAAGATGAACGGCAACATCGTGCAGGAGGCCCTCGTGCGGGTCACCGTGTGGGGGCTGCGCAGCCGTCTCGCGCGGTTGCGGGCACTGCTGGGCCGCTGACTCGGCCCGCGCGGCCGGGATACCAGGCGCTGTGCGGCCGAGGCGCTAGGCGCTGTGCGGCCGAGGCGCTAGGCGCTGCGCGGCCACGGCCAGCGGGCGTCGAGTTCCTCCCCGAGCCCCAGTTCCGCGCACAGCCGGCGGATGGCGCTGCAGTCCTGCACCACCGGCCGGCCCTCGGTCACGGCGATGGTGTCGGCGACCAACTCGTCGCCGCCGGGGATGTTCTCGCGCGCGATGATCGCCGCCCAGGTGGAGGTGTCGGCGCCGGTGAACGCCGCGACCGCGGTACCAAGCGCGTCGAGCAGCCGCACCCGATCGGTGTCGTCGAGTTCGGTGAGCACCGCAGTGAGCAGCCCACCCGCGAGGGAGGCGTGGCACAGCTCGTCGCGGCGGTGCACCGCCACCGTCGCGCGGTTGACCGGTTGCAGCTCCGGGTCGGTGGTGAGCAACGCCAGATAGGCGCTGATCGAAGTCTCTGCAACGGTGGTGAACGCCAGCTGCACCAGCGCCGCGTCCCGCGGGGTCTCGGCGTGCGCGACCGCGGCGCGATGCTCGCGCACGGTCGGGCACGGCGGCAGCACCGACTCCTTCAGCGCCCAGCCGCGGCGGCGGCGGGTGAGCACGTTGGCCTGCTGGTGCATGAGGGTGTGGTACTGCTCGTCGACCATCGCCTGGAGCACCCCGGTGACCACCGTGTCGGACGGGCCGATACCGAAGGCGTCCTCGGTGATCAACGCGAAGCCGGGGTTGACGACGTGCTGTTCGATGTCGACGACGCTCTTGTTGTAGGCAATCCACGCCCAGGCCCGCAGCCGCGCCTGTTGTTGTTCGTCGAGCCCGAGATAACGCGGATGCTCGGCGAAGGGCAGCATCTGCTCGGGATAGTCGGCGCGGTCCGCCTCGAACAGCGCGTCGAGGTCGACCTCGGGTTTCTTGACGGCGGCGCGGCGCGGCCACGAGCGGGTCAGCCCGGCGATCACCGCGCTCTCCGCCGGATCGGACGGGTCGTACTGCGGGAGTTCCGGCGCGCGCAGCTGCGGGCCGGGGATGTCGGATTCCTTCATGTCCGGCTCCTTTCCTCGCTCGGACCGCCGACCGCGCCCGGATCGCGGGGCAGTGCCGCGAACAGCTGCCCGCACAGCTGCGCAGCGGCCGGTTGCCCGTCGCCGAGCGCGGCGCGGGCCCGGTCGAGCAGCACCGCGAAGTCGGGCAGGGCGTCGGTGGCGGCGTCGAGATCGGCGACCGCGCCGGCGAGGGCGCGGCGGGCGGTGGCGGCGTACGGGTTGGTGAGCTGGATGTCGTGGTAGACCTCGGCGGTGCCACCGGAGACGCGGGCGAGCAGCGCGCGCAGCGCGGTGTGCGGGGGCGCGGCGACCTGCGCGGCGGCATCCGGCACGTCGAGCCGGTCGAGGGCGATACCGAACGCGAGGATCGCGGCGTGGGTGAGCACCTGCACGGCGGCGGTGATCCGGTCGTGTTCGTCGGCGGTGGTCTCGACCACGGTGGCACCCAAGTCGCGCAGCGCCGCGACGAACTCGGTCACGACCGGTGCGTCGTGGTGACGCACCGCCACCACGGGCCGGCCGGGCAATCCGAGATCGGGGGCGAACATCGGGTTGATGCCGAGCGTGGGGGCGCCGGGCCGGTAGGTGTGCAGCGCCGCGGCGATCGGGGTCTTCACCGACAGGGTCTCCACCAGCAGGGTGTGCGGGGGCAGCAGCCGCGCGAGCACCGGCAGGGCGGCACCGGCGACGACGTCGGGGACGGCGAGGACCACGATGTCGGCGCCGTCGAGTGCCGCGGCGAGGCGGGTGTCGGGGGCGGTCAGATCGGCGCGCAGCATCCCGGGTGCAGCCGGGGCGGCGGCCGGGTCGACGACGAGCACCTGACGGCCGGCCTCGCGCAACGCCGCGGTGAGCAAGGCGCCGACGGCGCCGCATCCGCCGGCGACGATCACCCGGCCGGGCGTGGTCACGGCCCGGCCCGCCCCGGCAGCACCGGTGGCCCGTCGACGAGATCGTCCGGGTCCGCGGAGCCGATCGCATCGGTCCCGTCGGTCGGGGTGGTGTCGCGGGCCGCGGCGAGGCAGCGGCGCATCACCACGGATTTGACGAGGGTCTCGTCGAGTTCGTCGTCCGGATCGGACAGCGCCACGATCGCCCCCCCGATCCCGAAGGTGACCTCGTGGGCGGTGGCGACGAGGGTGCGGATGACCACCGACAGGTCGGCGGCGCCGGTCGGCGACAGATATCCGATGGCCCCGGAGTACACCCCGCGGGGGCCGTCCTCGAGCTTGTCGATGATCTCCATGGTGCGCAGCTTCGGGGCACCGGTCATCGATCCGCCGGGGAAGGCGGCGCGCACACAGTCCACCGCCGAGACGTCCGGACGCAGCGTGCCGCGCACCGTGGACACCAGCTGATGCACCGCCGCATAGGTTTCCACCGCGAACAGTGCCGGCACGTGCACCGAGCCGGGCACGCACACCCGCGACAGGTCGTTGCGCACCAGATCGACGATCATCAGGTTCTCGGAGCGGTCCTTCTTGCTGGCCCACAGTCCGTCCCGCAACGCGGCGTCCTCGCCGGGGGTCCGGCCACGTGGGCGGGTGCCCTTGATCGGTTTCGATTCGACGGTGCCGTCGGCGTCGATCCGCAGGAACCGTTCCGGGGAGGCGCTGAGCACCGCGACCTCGGGGAAGTCGAGCAGCGCACTGTAGGGGGTGGGGCTGATGCGGCGCAACGCCCGATAGGTGCTCAGCGGGTCGATGCCACCGTCGACGGTGACGGTGTTCGTCAGACACACCTCGTAGGTCTCGCCGCTGCGGATCTCGTTCTGGCACTGGGCGATCAGATCGAGATAGCGCTGCGGGGAGTGCCGCAGCCGCAGTTGCGGGCCACCGTCCGCGCCGATCAGCGGCACCGGGATCTGCTCGTCGGTCACCGGTTCGGGCAGCGCCGACAGGATCGCGGCGGTCGCGTCGAACCAGGCAAGAGTCTCGGGATCGTCGGTGTCCTCGGTCAGGGCGAGCAGATAGCAGCAGCGGTCGTCGTGGTCGACGATCACCGCCCGGTCGGCGAAGACCAGCGCGGCGTCGGCGTAGGGGGAGGTGTGCACGAGTTGCGCGCCGGCGTCGGCCTTGAGTTCGTAGCCGAGATACCCGACGTAGCCGAGCGCGAACCCGAACGGCAGGTCGTCGCGGGCGGCGGCGCGGCGCTCCGCGAGGCGGGCGGTGAGATGGTCGAAGACGGGGCGGCGGTGTTCCTCGACGGTGCCGTCGGCGCGGTGTTCGCGCACGATGCCCTCCCCGACCCGGTAGGTCAGGTAGTCGGCGCGGGGTCCGGCGCCGTTGCCGAGGACGGTGAACCGCGACTGCGGCTCCAGCGCGGCGCTGCCGTCGAGCCAGAAGCCGTGCGGGCCGGCGGCGAAGAGCGCCTCGTACACCGCGGACGGGTCGGGGTGCAGCGGCAGCCGGCGGCTGGCCAGCAGATAGCGCGGAGCCGGTTCGGGTACCGGTTCCGGATCGACGGGGGCGGTGACGGTGATCGGGCTGCGCGGCGGGGTGGCGTCGCGGAAGTTGGCGAGCAGTTGCGCGCCGTGGGCGGTGCCGATCGATTCGGGATGGAACTGCACCCCCCACAGCGGCCGGTGCCGGTGCGCGACGGCCATGAGCAACCCGTCCGGGGTGTGGGCGGTGGCGACGAGCTCGTCGGGGACGGGGTCGGCGATCAGCGAGTGGTAGCGCACCGCCTCGAAGGGCGACGGCAGCCCGGCGAACAGGCCGGTGCCGTCGTGCAGGATCGGGCTGGTGCGGCCGTGCACCGGTTCGGGGGCGGTGATCACGGCGCTGCCGAACAGCTGGCACAGTCCTTGATGGCCCAGGCACACCCCGAGCAGCGGCACTTCTGCGTCGGTGAGGGCGCGGGCGCTGATCCCGAAGTCCCTGGCCCGGTCGGGTCGGCCCGGGCCGGGGGAGATGACGATGTTGTCGAACGGTTCGGCGACGAGCTCGTCCCAGCTGCGATCGTTGGTGAGCACCCGCGGCGGGATGCCGTTGACGCGGGTGATCAGGTCGTAGAGGTTGTAGGTGAACGAGTCGTAGTTGTCGATCAACACCGTGCGGATCGGTCGGGGCGCGGACACGACGGGCCTCAGTTCGTGCCGTCGCCGCGGCGACCGGAGCCGACCCGGTCCGCGGGGGCGCCGCCGGAGACGATGCGGTCCTCGACCCGGCATGCCTCGTCGATGAGCAGGGTGTACAGCGAGCGCACGAAGTCGCCGGACAGGCCGTGCCTGTGCGCGTAGTCCTGGGCGCGGCGGTGCACGACCTCCATGCGGCCGGGTTGCAGCACGTCGAGGCCGTGGCGTTGCTTGAGTTCGGCGACGCGTCCGCACACCTCGAGGCGGGCGCGGATCCCGTCGAGCAGGGTCCGGTCGATGTCGTCGAGTTCGGCACGCAGGTCGGCCAAATCGGCGGCGGCCTGTGTCGACGGCGCGTCCGCCGCAGTGTGGTGACGGTCGGTCACGGACATTCACCCCCTTGCAAGCGACCCGCCGGAGCACCGGCGCGGAGGTCGTGGATCGGGCGTGCCGATCATGATCGATCGGCGTGCGATCATGATTGCACGCACCGTCCGGCCGATATCGACGATTGATCGATTCGTGGCGGGGCCGCAATCGAATTCGCGGAACCACCGTCCCGTCGGGCTGCGCTTGCGGGGTCCGTAACGACGTGTGCCGCCCCGGACGATCGTCCGGGGCGGCACACGTACGTGTTCGGCGGCGCGGGTGTCAGGCGCCGCGGCGCTTGGCCTTGAGCAGGTCCAGGCGCTCCTTGAGCAGGTCCTCGAGTTCCTCGACGGAGCGACGCTCGAGCAGCATGTCCCAGTGGGTGCGCGGCGGCTTGACCTTCTTCGGCTCCGGTGCGGCGCCCTCGACCAGGGTGCCCTCGAGGCCGTTCTTGCAGATCCAGGTGCCGGGGATCTCCGCGTCGTCCGCGAACGGCACGTCGTATTCCTCGCCGTTGTCGCAGCGGTAGCGCGCGATTCGCCGCGGCGCCAGATCGTGGTCGCGGTCGGTTTCGTAGCTCACCGCCCCGAGTCGGCTGCCTCGCAGTACACGATCTGCCATGGTGGTGTCCTTCCTTGTGTGCTCCGCCCGGGTGACGATGCCGTGCGGCATCGACACCGGGCTCGACGTCCACTGTGCTCAACGTCTGCGGAGCCGATTCCGTTCCCGCGGCCCACCGAGGAGCCGAGGGACCAGTCTACCGACTCGCCGCACCGCCGCGCGCACGGTGCCCGCACCGGCCCGTGCGTCCGGGGTTCCCGCCGCCCCGCCGGGAGTGCAGGTGGGCAGTACAGTGACGCTCGTGACCGGACGTGACACCCGAGCGAGCACGTGCCTGTGGTGCGGGCGCCCGGTACCGGAGATCGGCACCGGGCGGCGACGCCGCTACTGCCGCCAGTCGTGCCGGCAACGCGCCTACGAGCAGCGCAGCAGCGCCCGCCGCGCCGGACTGCCCGAGGATTCGGTGGTGCTCACCGCCGGCGAGGTCGAGGCACTCGCCGACCGCGCGTTCCGGGCGCGCTGCGCCGCCGAGGACGTCGCCACCGCGGTCGCCGAGGGCGCCGCGGCCGACGAGCTGACCGCCCTGTGCGCGGAGCTGCTCGATCTGGCCCGCGACGCCGAACGACTGCGTTGACCGCCCCGATCGGGGAGCGCGGGCTCAGGCGAAGAAGCCACCCATGGTGTAGATCACCTGGCAGAACGCACCGTTGGCGTACTGCAGCGAGCCGAACAGGGCGCCGAGCACCGCGCCGGGACCGCTGTCGATCACTGTGGACTGCAATCCGCCGCCGTTGTTGTCGAGGGTGGCGACCCCGGCCCGGATGTTCTCCATGTTGATCCACACGAATTTCAGGTCCGAGGCGGTCACCGGCGCGCCGGCGGTGGGTTCGACGATCACCTCGATCGACCCGAACGGCACCTGACCGTGCGGGCCGGGATGCACCCACGCGGTGGTCATCGCGAACGGCACGAAACCGCCGCCGCAGCCCGGACCGACGGTCGGTGCGGGTGACGAGAACGGCTGCGGGATGTTCTTCGGTGGCGGCGCGAACGGATCCGCCGAGCCGGAGTCGGCGACGAGCCGCTCGAGCGCGGCGAGGGTCTCGGGGGAGTCGGCGACCTCCGCGCGCAGCTGATCGAGCGGCACCCCCGGCGGGGCGGTGTCGGCGGCGGCCTGGGCGGGGGCCGCGAGCAGGGCTGCGGCGAGCAGGGCGGTGACGAGCGGGGCGGATCGGCGACGCAACATCTCGGGCTCCTTCGAATCGGGTCGAGCGGGCGGGACGAGACGATCCGGTCGCGATCCGATCACGCACGGGTCGCGGCACGGGGGCACGAAGGTGACGGCCGCTTCGAGAATAAGGAGAGCTGTCCGGTTTCGGGGCGTTTCCGGCGAGCCCGATCCTGCTTCGACGCCGACCTCATTCGTCACTCCGGTCACGAACAGGGCATTCCTCCCGGCCGTCGGGAAAACGTTATCGAAACGCGACTGATCCCCTGCACGGGAACGATCTCCGAGGTCACTCGCGGTTCCGTACCGGTCCTGTCGCGGCACGGGCACGGCCTCCGGGGCACATCGGCGGGTAGTGGTGCGGTCTTCGCCGCAATCCGGTCGTACCGGTCGCACAGGTGGTCTAGCTTGTTGTGTGGTCCCGGTCACACGGGATCACACGATCGAACGGGGGTCCGATCGCGGCGCCGCACGCCCAGCGGCACCGGGGTCGGCCCCTGCACGCGATGTCGGGGGACACACGCCGATCACGGCCAACAACATCGCTTTCGGAGGGGACATGTCGCTGCGACACCGTCGTCCGCAGATACCGGCCGGCGCTTTCCCGCTGTCGTCCGCGCAACGGGCCATCTGGTTCGCGCAGCAGCTCGCACCCGAGGTACCCGTGTGCATCGCGCAGTATGTGGATCTGCGCGGCGCCCCGGACCTGGATCTGCTGCGTCGCTGCGGATATCGCGCCGGTGCCGAGTTCCGGTCCGCCTATCTGCGGGTCGTCGACGTCGACGGTGAACCCGTCCAGTACGTCGACCCCACCGTCGAGGACCGCAACGGGATCCCGCTGCTCGACTTCCGCGGCGAACCCGACCCGATGGCCGCGGCGCACGAGTGGATGACCGCCGACTACGCCACCCCGGTGGACCTGGCGAACGACCTGCTGGTGAACATGACGATCCTGCAGGTCGCCGACGACCGGTTCCTCTGGTACGCCCGCATCCACCACGTCGCCCTCGACGGATTCGCGGCGATGACCATGGTCAACCGCATCGCCGCCCTCTACACCGCGGAGATCGACGGCCGCGAGCCGGAACCGTCGAAAGCCGCCGACCTGCGCGCCCTGTACGACTGGGACCGCGAGTACCGCACCTCCGAGCGCTACCGCACCGACCGCGACTACTGGATCGAGCGGGTCGCCGGACTCGAGGACGGCTCGACTCTGGCGCAACGCGACGCCCCCACCGCGGCGGTGTCGCTGCTGTCGAGCCACACCCTCCCCGACGACCTCGTCGACGCGCTGACCGCGGTCGACGACGAACCGGGACTGTCGTCGACGGCGGCGGTCATCGCGGCGTTCGCGTGCTATCTGGCGCGGATGACCGGCCGCGACGACGTGATGATCAACCTGCCGGTCTTCGCCCGCACCACCGCCATGGCCCGCCGCTCCGGCGGCATGCTCGTCAACACCGCGCCGCTGCACATCTTTCTCGAACCGGACGACACCCGCACCGACCTGGTGCGGCGGGTGCAGCTCGAACTCACCGGGGCGCTGCGCCACCAGCGATTCAGCCTCGAGGACATCCGCCGCGAGACCGGCGCCGCCGGCGACCCGTACCGCTATGCCGGGCCGATGGTCAACGTCATGCTGTTCCGGCAGGAGATCGTGCTCGGCGACATCCGCGGCGAGTTCCACATCATGACCTCCGGTCCCGTCGAGGACCTGCTGGTCAACATCTATCAGAGCGGCGACCCGGCCCGGACCTTCCTCGACTTCCGCGGCAACCCGCACCGCTACGACGAGGACGAACTCCGTGCCCACCACGACCGGTTCGTCGAACTGCTCGACGATTTCCTGCGCAGCGCCCCCGACCGCGCGGTCGCCGTGATCCATCCGGCCAGCGTGACCCTGGGCGAGCAGCGCCGCCGCGCCGCCGCCGACGCCGGTTTCTGGCGGCAGCAGCTCGCCGACGCCGCCGAACGCCTCGAACTGCCCCGCCCCGTCACCGCCCCCGCCGACGACACCCCCGCCGACGTCGAGGACCGCCTGGCGGTCACGGCCGCGGCGCTCGCCGCGCGTTTCGCCACCACCGAGGGCGACGCCCCGGACACCACCGTCGCCGCCGTACTGCACGCCGCCACGGCGGCTCTCATCGCCCGGCTCACCGGTCACGACGACGTCCTCGTCGGCGTGGCCCGCGACGGGCGGGTGCTGCCGCTACGCGTCGAGCTGGACCCGGCCGAGCCCTTCGCCGAGCTGGTGCGGCGCGTGCGCACCCTCGGCGCCGATCTCGCCGCCCACGCCGAGGTCGACCCGGCCGTGCTCGCCGGCCTCGCCCCCGCCTGCCCGGTGGTGCTCACCCTCGACGACCCGACCTCCGCCCCCGCGGACGCGGTGCTACGCGTGACGATCGACACCACCGGCACCGCCCTGCAGGTCCGCACCGGCTACCGGCCCGACCGGGTGGACGCGCACACCGCCACCACCACCGGCCGGCGACTCGGCCGCGCCCTGACCGCGGTGCTCACCGACCCGCACCTGCCCATCGGGGATCTGCCGTTCGTCGGCAGCGACGAGGTCGCCGGTCTGGTCCCGGCGCACGGCGACCCGGCCCGCTCCGCGCAGACCCTGCCGGAGATCCTGTGCGCGGTCGCCGCGGTGGTGCCGGACACCGAGGCGGTGGTGTGCGAGGACCGGCGCATGACCTACGGCGAACTCGACGCCTGGTCCAACCGGCTCGCCCGCGTCCTCATCGACGCCGGCGCCGGACCGGAGACCTTCGTCGCGGTCGGCATCACCCGCTCCCTCGAATCGGTGGCGGTGATCTGGGCGATCGCCAAGTCCGGGGCCGCCTTCGTGCCCGTCGACCCGAAGTATCCGGCCGACCGCATCGAGTACATGCTCACCGACTCCGGGGCGATCCTGGGCCTGACCACCGCCGCGCACCGCGACGAGCTGCCCGACACGGTGCCCTGGCTCGTCCTCGATCCGGATCTCGACGCGCGGATCGCGCAGGCGAGCGATGAGCCGATCACCGACGACGACCGGCCGGCCACCCTGCTGTTCGACCATCCCGCCTACCTGATCTACACCTCCGGCTCCACCGGCCGCCCCAAGGGTGTGGTGGTGCCGCACCGCGGCCTGGCGAACCTGTCGGCGACCCTGCACACCCGCCTGGCCCCACCCCCGGCGGCCCGGGTCTCGCACTTCTCCTCGCCGAGCTTCGACGCGTCGATCTTCGAGTACATGACCGCCTTCGCCATCGGCGCGACCCTCGTGGTGGTGCCCGCCCACATCTACGGCGGCGACGAACTGGCGGCGCTGCTGCGCCGCGAACAGGTCACCCACCTGTTCTCCACCCCGGCCGCGCTGGCGTCGGTGGACCCGACCGGCGTCGAATGCGAGGCGGTCACCGTCGCGGGCGAGGCGTGCCCACCGGAACTGGTGGCGCGCTGGGCACCCGGCCGCCGGATGTACAACGCGTACGGGCCCACCGAGACCACCATCGTCTGCAATATCACCGACATGCTGGTGCCGGGGGAGACCGTCACCATCGGCCACCCGGTGTGCGGTATCGACGAGCTGATCCTCGACGGCCGGTTGCACCCGGTGCCGGTCGGGATCGCCGGGGAGCTGTACATCGCCGGGCCGGGCGTCACCCGCGGCTATCACGACCGGCCGGGCCTGACCGCCACCCGTTTCGTCGCCGACCCCTTCGGCCCTCCCGGCTCGCGCATGTACCGCACCGGTGACGTCACCCGCTGGCGCATCCGCGACCCGCACCGTCCCGCCCGCTCGGTGACCGTCGAATATCTCGGCCGCTCCGACTTCCAGGTCAAGATCCGCGGGTTCCGCATCGAACTCGGCGAGATCGACGCCGCCCTCAGCGACCGCCCCGACGTCGCCTTCGCCGTCACCCTGGGCCGCGCCGCGCCCTCCGGGGAACAGATGCTCGTGTCCTATGTGCTGCCCGATGCCGGCTGCACCCTCGACCCGGAGCAGCTGTCCGCGGCGCTCGCGGCGCGGTTGCCCGCCCACATGGTGCCCGCCGCGATCATGGTGCTCGACGAGATCCCGCTGACCGCCGTCGGCAAACTCGACCGCACGGCACTGCCCGAGCCGGTCTTCGGCGGCGCCGGTGGGGCGGCGGCGATGTCGCCCACCGAGACCGCGTTGGCCGCGATCTTCGCCGACCAGCTCGGCGTCGCCGAGGTCGGTGCCGACGACAGCTTCTTCGAGCTCGGCGGCAACTCGCTGGTCGCCACCCGGGTGATCTCCCGCATCAACGACGCCTTCGGCACCGATCTGGGGGTGCGGTCGCTGTTCGAGGCCCCCACCGTGCGGGCGCTGGCGGCGAACCTGCCCGCCGGTGACGACGTCGACCGGCCCGCCCCGGCGCCGGTGCTGCCGCGCCCGGACCGCATCCCGGTCTCCGCCGCCCAGCAACGCCTGTGGTTCGTCGACCAGCTCGACCCGTCCTCGGCCGCCTACAACATCCCGATCGCGCTGCGGCTGCGCGGCGCCCTCGACCACGCGGCGCTGGTCGCGGCGACCCGCGATGTGCTCGACCGGCACGAGGCGCTGCGCACCGTCTACCCGGCCACCCCGGCCGGGCCGATCCAGCAGGTGCTGCCCGTCGACGCGCTCGCCCTGGATCTGACCCCCACGGTCACGGACGATCTCGACGCGGACGTCGCGGCGGTGGTCGCGGCCGGTTTCGACGTCACCGTCGACCCGCCGCTGCGGATGCGGCTGTTCCGCGTCGCCGGCGACGAGCACGTGCTCGCCGTGGTGGTGCACCACATCGCCGCCGACGGCGCGTCGCTGGCGCCGCTGTCCCGGGATCTGGTCACCGCCTACGCCGCCCGCGCCGCGGGCACCGCCCCGGACTGGGCGCCGCTGCCGCTGCAGTACGCCGACTACACCCTGTGGTTCGCGGATCTGCTCGGCGACGTCGACGACCCGACCTCCCGCGCCGCCCGGCAACTCGAGTACTGGCGCGAGATCCTCACCGGCGCCCCCGACCTGCTGGCGCTGCCCACCGACCGGCCGCGCCCACCGCAGCAGTCCTTCCGCGGCGCGAGCGTCGACGTCGAGATCGCCCCGGAGCTGTACGGGCGGATCCGGCAGCTCGCCCACGCCCACACCGCCACCGAGTTCATGGTCGTGCACGCCGCCCTGGCGGTGCTGCTGGCCCGCCTGTCCGGCGGCGACGACATCGTCGTCGGCACCCCCGTCGCCGGGCGCAGCCACCGCCACCTCGACGACCTGGTCGGCATGTTCGTCAACACCGTCGCGCTGCGCACCGCCGTACCCGCCGACCTGTCCTTCGCAGACGTCCTCGCCGCGGTGCGCGACACCGACCTGGCGGCCTTCGCGCACACCGACCTGCCGTTCGACCGGCTCGTCGACGCCGTGGTGCCCGCCCGCTCGGCGGCCTACTCGCCGCTGTTCCAGGTGATGCTCGCCTTCTCCGACACCACCGGCGCGCACCTGACCCTGCCCGGCCTGGACGTCGACATCGCCGAAATCGACACTCACACCACCAAATTCGACCTGCATCTGCAGCTCGGCGCGGTCGCCGACGGCGACGGCCGCACCCACGCACTGCGCGGCGCGCTGTCCTACGCCACCGACCTGTTCGATCCCGCCACCGCCGCCGCGATCGGGCAGCGCCTCGTGGGGCTGCTCGAGACGGTCACCGCGGATCCGGCGGTGCCGGTCGGCGACGTGGAGCTGCTCACCGCCGACGAACGCCGCACCGTTCTCGACACGTGGAACGCCACCACCGCCGACACCGGACCCGCCACCACCCTCGGGGAACTGTTCGCCGCGCAGGTCGCCGCGACCCCGGACGCCCCGGCCGTCACCGTCGACGGCCGCACCCTCGGCTACGCCGAATTCGACGCGGTCACCAACCGGCTCGCGCGGCGGTTGCTGCGCGCCGGCGCCGGACCGGACCGGGTGATCGCCCTCGCCGCGCCGCGGTCGCTGGATCTGCTCGTCGGCATGTACGCGATCGTCAAGAGCGGTGCCGCCTACCTGCCGCTGGATCCGGAGCATCCCGCCGAGCGGCTGCGCTACGTCCTCGACACCGCCGCCCCGCGCGCGGTGCTCACCACCAGCGATGTCGCCGACGCCCTGCCCGACACCGGCGCCGAGGTGCTGCGCATCGACCGCCTCGACCTCGCCGACGAATCCCCGGCGGCCCTCACCTCGGCGGATCGACCGGAGCCGACCGGCGCGCATCTCGCCTACGTGATCTTCACCTCCGGCTCCACCGGCCGCCCCAAGGGGGTGGCGGTGCCGCACGCCGCGATCGTCAACCGGTTGCGCTGGATGCAGCACACCTATCCGCTGACCGCCGACGACACGGTGGTGCAGAAGACCCCCGCCACCTTCGACGTGTCGGTGTGGGAGTTCTTCTGGCCGCTGCAGGTCGGGGCGCGGCTGGCCGTCGCCGCCCCCGGCGGGCACCGCGATCCCGGTTACCTGCTGCGGCTGTTCGCCGAGGAGCGGGTCACCGTGGCGCATTTCGTGCCGTCGATGCTCGCGGTGTTCGTCGACGCCCTGCACGGCCGCGGCCGGGAGCCGCTCGCGCTGCGGCACGTGTTCGCGTCGGGGGAGGCGCTGCCCGCCGAGACCGCCGCCGCGCTGCGGGAGGCGCTGCCGCACACCGCCCTGCACAATCTGTACGGGCCCACCGAGGCCGCGGTGGACGTCACCGCCTGGACCACCACCGACACCGGTGCCGGGTCGGTGCCGATCGGGCGCCCGGTGTGGAACACCCGCGCCTACGTGCTCGACGCGCGGCTGCATCCGGTGCCCGCCGGCGCCGCCGGCGAGTTGTATCTGGCCGGGATCCAGCTCGCCCGCGGCTATCTCGACCGCCCGGGCCTGAGCGCCGACCGGTTCGTCGCCGACCCGTTCGGGGCGCCGGGGGAGCGGATGTACCGCACCGGGGATCTGGCCACCCGCCGCGCCGACGGTGCCCTGATGTACTTGGGGCGCACCGACTTCCAGGTCAAGATCCGCGGTCTGCGCATCGAGCTCGGGGAGATCGAGCAGGTGTTGCGCGCCCGCGAGGAGATCGGACAGGCGGTGGTGCTCGTCCACCACGGCGCCGACGACCGGCTCACCGGCTATCTCGTGCCCACCCCGGGCCGCAGCATCGACACCGCCGCGGTCACCGCCGATCTCGCCGCGCACCTGCCGGATTACATGGTGCCCGCCGCCCTCGTCGTCCTCGACGCGCTGCCGGTCGGCCCCAACGGCAAACTCGACCGCAACGCGCTGCCCGCTCCGCCGGCACCGACCGCCGCCGGTGGCTACCGGGCGCCGCGCACCCCCACCGCACAGCTCGTCGCCACCGTCTTCGCCGACCTGCTCGGCGTCGACCGGGTCGGCGCCGACGACCACTTCCTCGACCTCGGCGGCACCTCCCTGCTCGCGATGCGCGCCGCCGCCCGGCTCGCCGCGGACACCGGCGGTGAGCTCGGCATCCGGGAGATCTTCGATCATCCGGTCGTCGCCGATCTCGCCGCGCATCTCGACCAGCCCGACCGCACCGGCGCCGGGCGCGGCGCCCCGGTGGCCGGGCCGCGCCCCGACCCGGTCCCGCTGTCCCCGGCGCAGCAGCGGATGTGGTTCATCAACCAGTTCGACACCACCTCCCCGGCCTACAACATCGCCGTCGCGCTGCGCCTGAGCGGCAGGCTCGATCAGGCGGCGCTGCAGCACGCCATCGGCGACGTCGTCGCCCGGCACGAATCGCTGCGCACCCGCTATCCGCTCACCGACGACGGGCCCGTGCAGGTCGTGGTGCCCACCGGCGCCGCCGTCCCCGATCTGGTGATGCTCACCGTCGACGACGGCACCGACCTCGACAGCGAGCTCACCCCGATCCTCGCGGCCGGATTCGATGTGGCCACCGAGATCCCCACCCGCATCCGGGTGCTCGCCCTGGCCGAGGACGAGCACGTGCTCGTGCTCGTCGCCCACCACATCGCCGCCGACGGTTTCTCCATGGGGCCGCTGGCCCGCGACGTCATCGCCGCCTACAGCGCCCGCCACGCCGGGCAGACCCCGCAGTGGACCCCGCTGCCGGTGCAGTACGTCGACTACACCCTCTGGCAGCACCGGGTGCTCGGCGACGACACCGACCCCGATTCCCTGGCCGCCGAACAGCTCCGGTTCTGGCGCGCAGCCCTCGCCGGCGCCCCGGAACTGCTCGAACTGCCGCTGGATCGGCCGCGCCCGGTGCAGCCGTCGCGGCGCGGCGCCCGCATCCCGTTCACCCTCGACGCGGCCGCGCACCGCCGGCTGCTCGACATCGCCCGCGCCCACGACGCGTCGGTGTTCATGCTGGTGCACGCCGCACTGACGGTGCTGCTCGCCCGCCTGTCCGGCAGCGACGACATCGTCGTCGGCACCCCCGTCGCCGGGCGCGGCCACCGGGCCCTCGACGACCTGGTCGGCATGTTCGTCAACACCGTGGTGCTGCGCGCCCGCGTCGACGACGACGAGCCGTTCACCGCGCTGCTCGACCGCATCCGCACCGGCGACCTGACCGCCTTCGGGCACACCGAGGTGCCCTTCGAGCGGCTCGTCGAGGTCCTCGACCCGCCCCGCTCGACCGCCTACACCCCGCTGTTCCAGGTGCTGCTCGAATTCCAGGACACCGAACGCCCCGAGATCGAACTGCCCGACCTGTCGGTGCGGGTGATCGACCTCGACCCGATGCTGGCGCTGTTCGACCTGCAGCTGTCCATCGCCGAGACCACCGACGCCGACGGCCCCGCCGGCATCCGCGCGTCGTTCACCTACGCCACCGACCTGTTCGACGCCGCCACCGTCGCCTCGTTCGCCGACCGGTTCGTGCGCATCGTCGAGGCGATCACCGACACCCCCGACATCGCGGTCGGCAACATCGACATCGTCACCGAGCGGGAACTGGCCGACCTGGCCCCGGCGCGGGGCCTGCCACCGGTCTCACCGCAACTGTGGCCGGAACTGCTCACCTCGATCGCCGCGATCCTGCCCGACGCGGTCGCCCTGCGCTTCGCCGACCGGCAGATCACCTACGCCGAACTCGACGCCTGGTCCACCCGCGTGGCGCGGCTGCTCGTCGACGAGCACCGGATCGGCCCGGAAACCGTCGTCGCGCTCGCGCTGACCCGCTCGCTCGAATCGGTCGCGGTGGTGTGGGCGGTCACCAAGACCGGTGCGGCGTTCGTGCCCGTCGACCCCGCCTACCCACCGGAGCGGGTGAGCTACATGCTCACCGACAGCGCTGCCGCCCTCGGCATCACCACCGCCGCGCACCGCGACGCGCTGCCGGTGCAGGTGCCGTGGCTGGTGCTCGACGATCCTGCCGTCGCCGCCCGGATCGCCGCGACGAGCGACGCACCCATCACCGACGCCGACCGCACCGCCGCGCTGCACTTCGACCACCCGGCCTACCTGATCTACACCTCCGGCTCCACCGGCCGCCCCAAGGGCGTGGTGGTCACCCACCGCGGCATGACCAACCTCAACGCCGAGGTGCGCAGCCACTTCACCATCACCCACCAGGCTCGCGTCTCGCACCTGGCGTCGCCGAGCTTCGACGCGTCGATCTTCGAGTTCACCAAGGCGTTCTGCGCCGGCGCCACCCTGGTGATCGTGCCGCCGGACGTCTACGGCGGCGACGAACTCGCCCGGCTGCTGCGCGAGGAGAAGGTCACCCACGCCTTCATCACCCCCACCGCGCTCGCCTCCCTCGACCCCACCGGACTCGACGACCTCGAGGTCCTCGTCGTCGCCGGCGAGGCCTGCCCACCGGAACTGGTGGCGCGCTGGGCGCCGGGACGGCGCATGTTCAACGGCTACGGCCCGTCCGAGGCCACCATCGAGACCAGCGTCAGCCCGCAGCTGCGGCCCGGGCACACCGTCACCATCGGCGGCCCCGCCGTCGGCTTCCACCAGACCGCCCTCGACGACCGGCTGCGGCCCGTCCCCGTCGGGGTGGCCGGCGAGCTGTACATCGCCGGGCCGGGCGTGGCCCGCGGCTACCATCGCCGCCCCGACCTCACCGCCGCCCGGTTCGTCGCCGACCCCTACGGCACCCCCGGCGAACGCATGTACCGCACCGGGGATGTGGTGCGCTGGCGGCACGACGGCACCGTCGAATATCTGGGGCGCTCCGACTTCCAGGTCAAGGTGCGCGGCTTCCGCATCGAACTCGGCGAGATCGACGCCGCGCTCACCGCCCACGACGCGATCGCCTTCGCCCACACCATCGGGCACCCCGCACCCAGCGGCGACACCGTGCTCGTGTCCTACATACTGCCCGACACCACCGACACCACCGCCACGCAGATCGATCCGCGGGCACTGCGCGCCTGGGCCGCGGCGCGGCTGCCCGGTCACATGGTGCCCGCCGCGGTGGTGGTGCTCGACGAGCTGCCGCTGACCCCGGTCGGCAAACTCGACCGCCGCGCCCTGCCGGTGCCGGACCTGACACGGCTCGGCGGCGACTACCGTCCCCCGAGCACCGACCTCGAGGCAACCGTCGCCGAGATCGTCGCCGAGGTCCTCGGGCACCCGCAGGTCTCCGTCGACGACAACTTCTTCGATCTCGGCGGCAACTCGCTGATCGCCACCCGCGTCGTCGCCCGCCTCAACGCCGCGCTCGGCACCGACGCCGGGGTCCGCGCCCTGTTCGAGGCGCCCACGGTGCGGGCGCTCGCCGCGCGGATCCTCGACGATCACGGTGGGCACGGACGGGTGCCGCTGGTCGCCGCCGACCGGCCCGAACGGTTGCCGCTGTCCCCGGCCCAGCAACGCATGTGGTTCGTCAACCAGTTCGACACCACCTCCGCCGCCTACAACATTCCGCTCGCCATCCGCCTGTCCGGCCGCCTCGACGTCGCGGCACTGACCGGAGCGGTGCGCGACGTGCTCGACCGGCACGAGAGCCTGCGCACCTGGTATCCCGGCGACGAACAGGGCCCGCGCCAGGTCGTCGTCGACACCGACCGGGTGCTGCCGGCGCTCACGGCGCGGCCGGTCACCGGCGACGACCTGCCCACCGACCTCGCCGACTTCGTCGGTGCCGGTTTCGACGTGGCCGCGGCGGTGCCGGTGCGGCTACGGCTGTGGCGCCTGGACGAGCACGCTCATGTCCTGGCGGTGGTGGTGCACCACATCGCCGCGGACGGCTCGTCGATGGCGCCGCTGGCCCGCGACCTGATGCTCGCCTACACCGCCCGCACCGGCGGGACGGACCCGGATCGGTCGCCGCTGCCGGTGCAGTACGCCGACTACGCCCTGTGGCAGCGCCGGCTGCTCGGCGACCCGGACGACCCGACCTCCCTCGCCGCCGCGCAGCTGCGGTTCTGGCGCGACACCCTCGCCGACGCCCCCGAACTGCTGCCGCTGCCCACCGACCGGCCGCGCCCCACCCAGCGCAGCTTCCACGGCGCCCTGCACCGCTTCACCGTGCCCGCCGACGTGCAGCGGCGCCTCGAGGCGCTGGCCGCCGAGCACGACACCACCGTGTTCATGGCCGTGCACGCAGCGTTCGCGGCGCTGCTGGCCCGCCTGACCGGCACATCCGACATCGTCATCGGCTCCCCGGTCGCCGGTCGCGGCCACCGCGCCCTCGACGACCTGGTCGGCATGTTCGTCAACACCGTGGTGTTGCGCACCCCCGTCGACGGGGCGCTGTCGTTCACCGACCACCTGCACCGCACCCGCGAGATCGACCTCGCGGCCTTCGGGCACACCGAGCTGCCCTTCGAGACCCTCGTCGACGTGCTCGCCCCGGCCCGCGAGACCGACCGGTCCCCGCTGTTCCAGGTGGTGCTCGAATACGGCAACACCGAACGGGCCCACCTGGTGCTGCCCGAACTCGAGGTCGACGCCCTCGACCCGGAGCTGCCCGTCGCCAAGTTCGACCTGCAACTGACCCTGCAGGATCCAGACCCGACCGGAACAGGGGAGAGCGACGGAATGCCCGCGGCGTTCACCTACGCCACCGACCTGTTCGATCCCGACACCGTCGCCTCCTTCGCGCAGCGGCTGGTGCGGCTGCTCGACGCGGTCACCGCCGACCCGCACCGCCCCATCGGCGACGTCGACCTGCTCACCGACGACGAACG
Source organism: Rhodococcus sp. IEGM1339 (assembly GCF_050321925.1). NCBI lineage: Bacteria > Bacillati > Actinomycetota > Actinomycetes > Mycobacteriales > Nocardiaceae > Rhodococcus > Rhodococcus sp. IEGM1339. Next base: position 62,136 of record NZ_JBNQFT010000021.1, on the reverse strand, counting down.
TCCCACCGCCCCGGCGCCGCTGCGCCCGGCCACGGCGAGCGTGCTCGGCTCCGCCTCGGCGAGCGTGCTCGGCTCCGCCTCGGCGTCGCTGCTCGATCTGTACGCCCGCGGCGCCGGACTCGACCCGGCGGCGATCGCGGTCACCGCCCCCGACGGGACGCTGCGCTACGACGAGCTCACCGACCGGGTGCAGCGCCTGGCGCGGCTGCTCGTCGAGCACGGCGCCGGACCCGACCGGCTCGTCGCCGTCGCCCTGCCGCGCGGCACCGACCTGATCGTCGCGCTGCTCGCCGTATTGCACAGCGGCGCCGCCTATCTGCCCATCGACGTGGCGTTCCCCCCGGACCGGCTCGCGTACATGTTCGACGACGCGGCCCCGGTGTGCCTGCTCACCACCGCCGACCACGCCACCGCTCTGCCCCCGCACACCCCACCGATCGTGGACCTGCACGACCCGGCCGTGCGCACCCGCCTCGACGAGATGCCCAGCGGCGGTGACGGATTGCCACGCGTGCACCCGGAGGCAGCGGCGTACGTCATCTACACCTCCGGCTCCACCGGCCGCCCCAAGGGCGTGATGGTCCCGCACCGCACCGTCGTCACCCTGCTCACCGACACCACCGAGATGTTCGGTTTCGACGCCTCCGATGTGTGGACACTGTTCCACTCCTACGCCTTCGACTTCTCGGTGTGGGAACTGTGGGGCGCCCTCGCCCACGGTGGCCGGCTCGTCGTCGTCGACTACCACACCGCCCGCAACCCGCAGGAATTCCTGGCACTGCTGCGCCGCGAACGGGTCACCGTGCTCAACCAGACCCCGACGGCCTTCTACCAGCTCATCGACGCCGACCGCGCCGCCGGCACCGACCTGCCGGCGCTGCGCCGGGTGATCTTCGGTGGGGAAGCCCTCGACTTCGGGCAGCTCGACCGCTGGTACCGGCGCCACGACGACACCGCCCCGACGCTGGTGAACATGTACGGCATCACCGAGACCACCGTGCACGTCACCGCCCGCACCATCACCCGCGAACTCGCCGCCACCGCCGCGGCAAGCCTGATCGGCCCACCGTTGCCGTCGCTGCGCCTGCACATCCTCGACAACCGGCTGCATCCGGTGCCCACCGGGGTGATCGGCGAACTGTACGTCTCCGGCGCCCAGCTCTCCCGCGGCTACCTGCACCGCCCCGATCCGACCGCCACCCGGTTCGTCGCCGACCCGCACGGCGCCCCCGGCGACCGGATCTACCGCACCGGGGACCTGGCGCGCCGCACCCGCGACGGCGAGATCGAATATCTCGGCCGCGCCGACTTCCAGGTGCAGCTGCGCGGTTTCCGCATCGAGCTCGGCGAGATCGAAGCGGCGCTGCTGCGCGCCCCCGGTGTCGGCCGCGCCGTGGTCGTCGTCCACACCGACCCGGCCTCCGGTACCGACCGGCTCGTCGGCTACGCGGTACCCGAACCCGGCCACGACCTCGACGTCGACGTGGTGCTCGAGCATGCCGCCGGGGAACTCGCCGCGTACATGCTGCCGTCCACCCTGATGGTGCTCGACACGCTGCCGGTCACCGCAACCGGCAAACTCGACCGGCGCGCACTGCCCGCCCCCGACTTCGCCGCCCGCACCACCGTCTCCCGCGCCCCCGCGCGCGGCCACGAAACGGTGCTGGTGGAACTGTTCGCGCAGATCCTCGGTCTGCCGACGGTGGGGGTGGACGATTCGTTCTTCGCCCTGGGCGGCGATTCGATCATGTCCATCCAGCTGGTCTCCCGCGCGAAGGCCGCCGGCCTGGACCTGACTCCGCGCGAGGTGTTCGAACACAAGACCCCCGCCGCGCTCGCCGCCGTCGTCGGCACCGCCACCCCCACCGAAACGCTCGCGGAGCTGCCCGGCGGTGGGGTCGGGGACATGCCGCTACCGCCGATCGCGCACTGGATGCTCGACCGCGGCGGCAGCATCGGCCGCTACTCGCAGGCGCTGCTGCTGCGCCTGCCCACCGGCCTGGACGCGGCGACGCTGCGGGCGATCGTCACCGCGGTCCTCGACCGGCACGACATGCTGCGCGTGCACCTGCACGCGGTGCCGGACGTCCCCGGCGGACACGTCCTGCACGTGCCCGCCCCGGGCAGCGTCGACGTCGACACCGTCATCCACCGGGTGCCGGTGACCAGCGCCGCGGACAGCGACGACTTCTTCGCCCTGGCCGCCGCCGAACTCGACGCCGCCGCCGACCGCCTCGACCCGCACAGCGGGCGGGTGGTGCAGCTGGTGTGGTTCGACGCCACCAGCGGCGCCGGCCGACTGCTCATCGTCATCCACCATCTCGCCGTCGACGGGGTGTCCTGGCGCATCCTCGTCCCCGACCTGGCCGCTGCGTGGGCGGCCGCCGCGGCCGACGGCGCCACGAGTGGTGCGCTGCTGCCCCTCCACACCGGCACCAGCGTGCGCCGCTGGGCCCACGCCCTGCGCGACGCCGCCCCCACCCGCCGCACCGAACTCGACTTCTGGCGCGCCACGCTCGACGGACCGAACCCGCCGCTCGGGCACCGCCCCTTCGATCCGGTCCGCGACACCAACGCCACCGTCATCACCGTCGCCACCGAACTGCCCACCTCCGTCACCGAGGCGCTGCTCACCGCCGTGCCCAACGCCTTCCACGGCGCCGTCGACCACGGCCTGCTCACCGCACTCGCCCTCGCGGTGGCGGCGTGGCGCCGCGACCGCGGCCACCACCCGGCCCAGCTGCTGCTCAACCTCGAAGGGCACGGCCGCGACAGCAATGCCGCCGCCGGCGCCGACCTGTCCGGCACCGTCGGCTGGTTCACCACCATCCACCCGCTGCGCCTGGACCTGACCGGCATCGACCTCGACGACGCGCTCGCCGCCGGCCCGGCCGCCGGTCGCGCCGTCAAGACCGTCAAGGAACACCTCGCCGCCGTCCCCGACCGCGGCACCGGCTTCGGGCTGCTGCGCTATCTCGACCCCGACACCGCCACCGAACTCGCGAACGCATCGACGCCGCAGGTCAGCTTCAACTATCTCGGCCGCCCCGCCGCCGGGGTCACCGACACCGACACCCCCTGGCTGCCCATCGACGGCTTCCCCCACGGCGGGGCACAGAGCCCGGACATGCCCGCCGCCGCGGTGCTCGACATCAACGCCGTCACCACCGACACCCCCACCGGGCCGGTACTCGAGGTGCACTGGTCGTACCCGGCCGGGCTGCTCGACGACACCGACGTCACCGCCCTCGCGCACCACTTCGCCACCGCCGCCACCGCACTGACCCGGCACACCCGCAGCCCGCACGCCGGTGGCCTGACCCCCTCGGATCTGCCGCTGGTGCGACTGCACCAGGACGTCATCGAACGCCTCGAGCAACGCTACGGGCCCCTGGACACGGTGTGGCCGACCGCGCCGCTGCAGACCGGGCTGCTCTTCCACGCCCTGCTCGCCGGGGACCGCCCCGACGCCTACATCGTGCAGCTCGTCCTCGACCTGCGCGGCGAGGTCGACGCGAGCCGGATGCGCCGCTCCCTTCAACTGCTGCTCGACCGGCATCCGGCGCTGCGCGCAGCGTTCCCCGCCGCCGGCGACGGACACGTCCAGGTCATCCCCACCCACGTGGAGGTGCCGTTCACCGTCGCCGACACCAGCGACGACCCCGACCCGGACGACGCCGCCGCGCAACTGCTCGCCCTCGATCGACGCACCCGCTTCGACACCGAGACCACGCCGCTGCTGCGCGCGACCGTCGTGCACACCGGCCCGGGCCGGCACCTGCTGGCGTTGACGAACCACCACCTGCTGCTCGACGGCTGGTCCACCCCGGTGCTGATCCGGGAACTGCTGATGCTCTACGCCACCGACGCGGACCAGCGGGCACTGCCCCCGGCGCCGCACTACGGCAGCTACCTCACCTGGCTCGCCGACCGCGACCCGGAAGCCTCCCTCGACGCCTACCGCCGCGCCCTCGCGGGGGTGGACGAACCGACCCTGCTCGCCCCGCAGCACCGTCCCGGCACCACCGCCGGGATCTCCGAGGACCTCGACCTCGACCTGGACACCGCTCTGTCGGTGCGGCTGCACGACACCGCCACCGCCCGCGGCGTCACCGCCAACACCCTCGTGCAGACCGCCTGGGGTGTGGTGCTCGGCGCCCTCACCGGCCGCACCGACGTGGTGTTCGGGGCGACCGTCTCCGGGCGGCCACCGCAGATCCCCGGCATCGAGGCGATGGTCGGGTTGTTCATCAACACCGTCCCGGTGCGCATCACCGTGCGGCCCGACGACACCGTCGGTGCGCTCATCGACCGGGTGCAGGCCGAACAGGTCGCCCTGCTCGATCACCACCATCTCGACCTGGGCACCCTCGACCGGCACCTCGGGGCCGCCGTGCGATTCGACACCCTCACCGTCTTCGAGTCGTACCCGGTCGAACGCGCCGGTCTCGACCGCGACACCGACCTCGGCGGCATGCGGGTCGCCGACATCACCGGCCGCGACGCCGCGCACTACCCGCTGTCGGTGGTCGTGCACACCGACACCGCGGTGCACCTGCGCATGAAATACCTGCCGGAGGTCTTCGACCGCGACGCCGTCGCCGCGATCGCCGCGCGCATCACCGCTGTGCTCGACGCACTCACCGGCGACCCGGCCGCCCCGATCACCGCGCTGCCGGCACTCACCGCCACCGAGCAGGACGCGCTGCTGCCGGTGCACGGCCCGGCCGGGGGCAGCGACGTCGCCCTGCCGCAACTGCTCGCCGCGACCGCCGCCGCACACCCGGACCGGCCGGCCCTGCGCGAGGGGGAGCGGGTGCTCACCTACCGCGAACTCGACGAACGCTCCACCCGGCTGGCGCGGGTGCTGCTGCGCCGCGGCGCCGGACCGGAGACCTTCGTCGCCCTCGGCATCGCCCGCTCCGTCGAGTCGGTGACGGCGATGTGGGCGATCACCAAGACCGGGGCGGCGTTCGTGCCCGTCGACCCGCGCTATCCGGCCGAACGCGTCGCATTCATGCTCGACGACTGCGGCGCCACCGTCGGTGTGACCACCACCGCACACCGCGACCGGCTCCCGGACACGGTGCCGTGGCTGCTGCTCGACGACCTCGACCGCGACGCCGCGGGCGAGGACACCACCACGATCGACGACACCGACCGCCCCGTCGCGCTGCGGCTCGATCATCCCGCCTACCTGATCTACACCTCCGGCTCGACCGGCCGCCCCAAGGGTGTGATCACCACCCACCGCAGCCTGGACAACTTTGCCCGCGACCAGCGCAGCCGCTTCGGTGCCGGACCCGGCGCGCGGGTCATGCACGTCTCGTCGCCGAGCTTCGACGCGTCGATCTTCGAATACCTCCTGGCGTTCGGGTCCGGCGCCGAACTGGTGATCGTGCCCCCGCACATCGTCGGCGGCGCCGAACTCGGCGCGCTGCTGCGCGAGCAGCGGGTCACCCACGGGTTCATCACCCCCGCCGCGCTCGCCTCCCTCGACCCGGCGGATCCGACCGACCTCACCGATCTCGCGGTCGGTGGGGAGGCGTGGCCGGCGGACCTGCAGGCCACCTGGGCGCCCGGGCGGCGTCTCGTCGACGCCTACGGGCCCACCGAGACCACCATCATGGCCGCGATCAGCGACCCCCTGGGCGTCGACGACCCACTGACCCTCGGCGGTCCGCTGCGCGGGGTGCACGCCGTCGTCCTCGACACCGCGCTGCGACCCGTGCCGTTCGGTGCCGTCGGTGAGCTGTACCTGGCCGGCTGGGGCCTGGCCCGCGGCTATCACGCCCGGCCCGCGCTGACCGCCGCCCGGTTCGTCGCCGACCCCTACGGCGCCCCCGGCAAACGCATGTACCGCACCGGGGACCTGGTGCGCTGGGTCGGTGACCTCGACCGGCGGGATCTGCGCATCGAATACGTCGGCCGCAGCGACTTCCAGATCAAGATCCGCGGCTTCCGCGTCGAACTCGGCGAGATCGACGCCGTGCTCGCCGCCCACCCGGCCGTCGGATTCGCCGCCACCGTCGCGCACCGCGCCCCGAGCGGAGAGACGGTCCTCGTCGCCCACCTGCACCCCGCACCCGGCGCCGACATCGACCACGCCGCAGTGAAATACCATGTCTCCGAGCATCTCCCGGCGCACATGGTGCCCACCGTCATCAGCGTGCTCGACGAGATCCCGCTGACCCCCGTCGGTAAACTCGACCGCGCCGCCCTGCCCGCACCGAACCTGACCGCCGGCACCGGCGACCGTCCGGCACCCACCGACCCGCTCGAGTCGCTCGTCGCCGACGAACTCGCCGACGTGCTCGGCCTCGACCGACTCGGCGTCGACGACAACTTCTTCGACCTCGGCGGTAACTCACTGCTCGCCACCCGCGCCGTCGCCCGCCTCGGCGACCGGCTCGGCCGACCCGTGCCGGTGCGCGCCCTGTTCGAAGCCCCCACCGTCACCGCGCTCGCCGCACACCTCGACCACCGGCCCACCACCGAGGTCGAGGAACCCACCGCCGACACCACCTCCGGCCCGATCGCCGGACCGCGCCCCGAGCACATCCCGCTCTCCCCGGCGCAGCAACGACTGTGGTTCATCAACCAGTTCGATCCGACCTCCGCCGCCTACAACATCCCCCTGGCGATCCGGTTGTCCGGGCATCTGTCCCCGGCCGCGCTCGGCGCCGCCCTGCACGACGTGCTGGCCCGGCACGAGAGCCTGCGCACCATCTACCCGGCGTCGGCGGCCGGACCGCACCAGCGGATCCTCGCCGCCGCCGACGCCCCGCTGCCGCTGGACGTGGTGCCCGCCGGAGAGGACACCGTGCACACCGCCATCGCCGACTTCCTCGGCGCCGGATTCGACGTCACCGTCGACATCCCGGTGCGGGCACGGGTGTTCTCCTTCGGCCGCGACGACCATCTCGCCGTGCTGGTCGTACACCACATCGCCGCCGACGGCGGCTCCACCGGCCCGCTGGCCCGCGACCTGATGATCGCCTACGCCGCCCGCAGCCGCGGCGAGACCCCGGCGTTCGAACCGCTGCCGGTGCAGTACGCCGACTACACCCTGTGGCAACTCGACCGGCTCGGCGACCCGGACGACCCCGGCACCCTCGCCGCCGACCAGACCACCTACTGGCAGCAGCGCCTCGCGGGGCTGCCGGAGGTGCTGCCGCTGCCCACCGACCGGCCCCGGCCGCCGCAGCAGTCCTTCCGCGGCGACATCACCCGCTTCACCGTCGACGCCGATCTGCTCGCCCGGCTGCAGCAGCTCGCCGCCGTCCGGCACAGCACCGTGTTCATGACCGTGCACGCGGCGTTCGCGGTGCTGCTCGCCCGCCTGTCGGGCAGCGACGACATCGCCGTCGGCTCGCCGGTCGCCGGTCGCGGACACCGCGCCCTCGACGATCTGGTGGGCATGTTCGTCAACACCGTCGTGCTGCGCACCGCGGTGCCCGCGCAAGCGTCGTTCACCGAGCTGCTCACCGCCGTCACCGACAGCGACCTCGATGCCTTCGCGCACGCCGACCTGCCCTTCGACCGGGTCGTCGACGCGCTCGCCCCGACCCGCTCGACCGCACACTCACCGCTGTTCCAGGTCTCCATCGAATTCCACACCGCCGAACTGCCCGCGGTGGAACTGCCGCACCTGAGCGTGCAGGGCGTCGCCCTCGACCCGACGGTGTGCAACTTCGACCTCGAACTGCTCATCGGGGAGAACGCCGAAGGTGGCCTCGACGCCGCCTTCGTCTACGCCACCGACCTGTTCGACGCCGAGACGGTGCGTGGCTTCGCCGACCGGCTCACCCGGCTGCTGCACGCGATCGCCGCCGACCCGCACCGTCCCGTCGGCGATCTCGACCTGCTCACCACCGCAGAACACACCGCGCTGGTGCCCGCCATCGGACCGCAGGCCGAACCGGCGGTGCTGTGGCCGCACCTGCTCGACACCGCCGTTGCCACCGCCCCGGACGCGGTCGCGGTCGTCGACGACGACCGGCAGGTCACCTACCGCGAACTCGACGCCCGCGCGCACCGGCTCGCGCGGCGCCTGCTCGACCGCGGCGCCGGACCCGAACAGGTGATCGCCCTGGCGATCCCGCGCTCGCTCGAATCGGTCACCGCGGTGTGGGCGACGGTGCGCAGCGGCGCGGCATTCGTGCCGGTCGACCCCACCTATCCGGCCGACCGCATCGCCTTCATGCTCGACGACAGTGCCGCGCGCATCGGCATCACCGTCGCCGCGCACCGCGACGCGCTGCCCGACGAGGTGGACTGGCTCGTCCTCGACGACCTCGACCTCACCGCCGGGCCGCTCGCACCGATCGACGACGCGGACCGGCCGACGGTGCTGCGCCCGGATCATCCGGCCTACCTGATCTACACCTCCGGCTCCACCGGCCGCCCCAAGGGCGTGGCGGTCACCCACCGCGGCCTGGCCTCCCTCGCCCGGGAGGAACGCGACCGTCTGCAGGTCACCGCCGCGGCCCGGGTGTCGCATCTGGCGTCGCCGAGCTTCGACGCGTCGATCTTCGAGCAGATGATGGCGCTGTGCGCCGCGGCGACGCTGGTGATCGTGCCGCCGCACGTCTACGGCGGCGACGAGCTCGCCGCGGTGCTGCGCGCACAGCGGGTCAGCCACGCCTTCATCACCCCCACCGCGCTGGCCTCGCTCGACCCGCACACCGTCCCCGAACTGCACACCCTGCTCGTCGCCGGCGAAGCACTCCCACCGGAGCTGGTGGCACGCTGGGCGCCGTCGCGGCGGGTGATCGACGCCTACGGTCCCACCGAGGCGACGATCATGACCTCCCTCGGCGAGCCGCTCACCGTCGGCGAACCCGTCACCATCGGCACCCCCAGCCGCGGTTTCCACGCCCTGGTCCTCGACGGGCGGCTGCAACCCGTCCCGGTCGGGGTGGCCGGGGAACTATATGTCGCCGGGCCGGGTCTGGCCCGCGGCTACCACGACCGGCCCGCGCTGACCGCCGCCCGGTTCGTGCCCGATCCCACCGGCACGGGGGAGCGGATGTACCGCACGGGGGATCTGGTGCGGTGGACCACCGATCATCGCCTCGACTACGTCGGCCGCACCGACTTCCAGGTCAAGATCCGCGGCTTCCGCGTCGAACTCGGCGAGATCGATGCCACGCTGACCGCGCACCCGCAGGTGGTCTTCGCCCACACCCTCGGCCACACCGCCCCGTCCGGGCAGACCGTGCCGGTGTCCTACCTCCGCCTCGCCCCTGATACCGACATCACCGCCGCCGAGGTGAAAACGTTCGTCGCGCAGCATCTTCCGCCGCACATGATGCCGGCGGTGATCACCGTGCTCGACGACATCCCGCTCACCCCGGCCGGCAAACTCGACCGCGCCGCGCTGCCCGCCCCGGATTTCACCGCCCCGGTCGGGGACTACCGGGCGCCGCGCACCGACCTCGAAAAGCTCGTCACCGACCTGTTCGCCGAGCATCTCGGCCTCGACCGGGTCGGTGTCGACGACGACTTCTTCGACCTCGGCGGCACCTCGCTGCTGGCGACCCGGTTGCTACCGGCGCTCGGGGAACGACTCGGGCGGCGGGTGCCGATCGCGTCGATCTTCACCCATCCGACCCCGGCAGAACTCGCCGCACACCTGAGCAGCGGCGAGTCCGAGGAGAGCAACGGCATCGACGAGGCGTTCCGGGTGCTCGTGCCGCTGCGCCCCGGCACCGGCACCGCGCTGTTCTGCATCCATCCCGCCGCGGGGCTGGCCTGGCCGTACAGCGCCCTCGCGCACCGCCTCGACGACGACCGGCCGGTCTACGGTCTGCAGTTGCCGGCCCTGTCCGGTGGTCCGCGGCACGACACCATCACCGCGCTGGCCCGCCACTACGTGCGGGAGATCCGCCGGGTGCAGCCGCACGGCCCATATCACCTGCTGGGCTGGTCGCTCGGCGGGGTGGTCGCGCACGCCGTCGCCGTCGAACTGCGCCGCGACGGGGAGATCGTCGACACCCTCGCCCTGCTCGACAGCCACCTGATGGTCGGGGCGTCCCCGGCCGTCGGCACCCGCGACATGCTGCGCGATCTCGGGCTTCCCGTCGACGACGGTGAGCCGAGCTTCGAACACGCCGCCGCGGTGCTCGACGAGGCGTTCGGGGGCGGCACCGGCCTGACCGCCGCCCACCTCGAACGGCTGCACGCCGGGTCGACCGACACCGCCCGCGCCGCGCGGCGGCACGAACCGGACACCTTCGACGGGGACGCGTTGTTCTTCACCGCGGCCCGCTCGGAGACCCCGGTCCCGGCGGTGGCGGCCTGGCACAACGTGATCGCCGGCGAGATCCACCAGTACCGGCTCGACTGCGATCACCACGAGATGGTGAGTGCCCGGGCGGTGGAGACGATCGTCGCGGTGCTCTCGGCCCGGCTGACCGAGAGCGACGCGGCGCTGCGCCGGTGGGGACGAGTCGCGGTGCAGGTCGCCGGACGCAACGGGGACCGCCGGAACTGACCTCGACGCATCCGCTCACCGGGCCCGGATCTCTCAGCCGAGCCCGGTGAGCGCCGCCGGCGCCCATCCCGGCCAGCGCACCGCACCCACCGGCACCCCGCCGGCGAACCGCGCCACCACCACCGGGGTCCCGGACGCCGTGTCGTACACCGACGCCTGATCGGCGCGGCCGATCGCTTCGGTCACCAGCGGCCACAACCGCCGATAACGCGCCCGGATCTTGTCCTCGGGCACCGCATGCCCACCGGAGGCCACCCGGTGCTGTACACGCAGCACCGACATCGCCTCGGGCACCAGCATCACGTGCAGCACCACCGTGAACCCCACCTCGTGCGCGCGGTCGATCAACTCCAGCTTCGACGGATGCGAGAACACCGTCTCCGCAATGAACGACCGGCCCTGCCGCAGCAACCGGTCCCGCGCCGCCGCGGCGAGCTGCGCCGCCTCGTACGACATCTCCTCCGCCCGGTCGGGCCAGCGCTGCCGCGCGATCACATCCGCATTGACGAACACGCTGCGCGGCAGCAGGGGAGCGAGGGACAACTCGACGAACGTCGACTTGCCGGAACCGTTGGGACCGACGATCAGATCCAGACGCCTCATGCGTCGTCGAGCACCTGGCGACTACCGTCGGGACGCTGCTCGACCAGCCGGCCTTCGTCGTCGAGCACCACCGTGGTGACCCCACGCGCGGCGAGAATCTCGGCGTAGTCGGTGCGGGCCAGCCCGTCCGCCAGGCGCGCATCGATCTCCGCGTCGAACAGCCGTCCCTCGGCGGCGGTGAGCTCGCTCAGCTCCCGTGTCCCGGCCAGCGCCTCGTGCACCCGGTGCAGGGAGGCGGTCTCGTGGGCGGTCATCGCGCGGCCGATGCGGGCCCAGTACTCGAGTTGCTGGCGTCCGGTGCGGTTCTGGCGGCCGCCCTCGGCGATGGCGCTGTCGACGAGTTCGGCGTCGAAGCGGGTGACCTTGTCGGTGGATGACGTCATGACGGCCTCCTGATGTTGCAGTCTGCTACAAGCGTAGCTGTCTGCAACACGCCACGCACCCCCGAATCCTCCCGCCACCACCCGGTTCGTGACCTCCCGCTACGCACCGCCACCCGGATCGACACCCGATCGAACCCGAGCCGTCGCCGCGGAACCGGCCACGCGACCTACCGTGAGCGAGTACTCCCATCGCCAGGAGGTGCGTGATGACCACGGAGATGCACGAACCCGACCAAGCACGACTCGAGCAGACCCTCGGACGACTCGTCGTCGACATGGGTGCGGCCATGAACGGCGCACTGGTGCTCATCGGCGCCGAACTCGGACTGTGGCGCGCGCTCGACGAAGCCGGCCCGGTCAGCAGCGAACAACTCGCCGACCGCACCGGCATCCGCGAACGCTATCTGCGCGAATGGCTCTCCGCCGAGACCGCCAGCGGCTATCTCACCTACGATCCCGACGCCGGAACGTTCAGTCTGGCACCGGAACACGCCATGGCCCTCGCCCGCGAGGACAGCCCCGTCTACCTGGCCGGCGGCTTCCACCTGATCGGCTCCGTGTACAAGGACCGCGGCCGCATCGCCGAACGCGTCCGCAACGGCGAAGGTTTCGGCTGGCACGAACACGATCCCGAACTGTTCGTCGGCACCGAACAGTTCTTCCGCCCCGGCTACCGCGCCAACCTCGTCGACGTGTGGCTGCCCGCCCTCGACGGGATCGTCGACACACTGCGCGCCGGCGCCACCGTCGCGGACATCGGCTGCGGCCACGGTGTCTCCACGACCCTGCTCGCGCAGGCGTTCCCGCAGTCCACCATCCGCGGCTTCGACTACCACGACGCGTCCATCGCGCGGGCGACGGAACTGGCCGCGGAGGAGGGCGTCGACAACGCCACCTTCACCGTCGCCTCGGCGACCGACTTCCCCGGATCCGACTACGACCTGATCTGCTACTTCGACTGCCTGCACGACATGGGCGATCCCGTCGGCGCACTGCGGTACGCGCGCGGCGCGCTCGCCGACGACGGCGCGGTGATGCTCGTCGAACCGTTCGCCCGCGACAGCCTGCCCGAGAACCTCAACCCGGTCGGCCGGATGTACTACGCCGCATCGACGGTGCTGTGCACCCCGTCGTCCCTCGACCAGCCGGTCGCGCTCGGGCTCGGCGCGCAGGCCGGGGAGCGACGGCTCGCCGATGTCGCGGCCGAAGCCGGATTCGGCACCTTCCGCCGCGCCACCGAAACACCCTTCAACCTCGTCCTCGAAGCACGCCCCTGAAACAGTCTCCGGGAAACCGGATCGGACTCATCGGCGACTACGGCGGCGCCGATAGGCGACGATCGGAGGATGGACCGCGTCACCCGACTCTCGCTCGCCCTGGACCGTCAGGACGGGCGGTGCCTGTGGTGTGGACGGGAGTTCGGGCAGCTGATCACCCCGACCACCGATCATCTGGTGCCGCGCCTGAAGGGCGGGCCGAGCATCACCGCCAACGAGGTCGCCGCGTGCCGACGCTGCAACGCCGACCGCAGACACATCGCGCCGGTCGAATGGCTCGACCGGTGCCGGCAGCGCGAGGGCTGGTCACCCGACGAGGAGCTGCTGTCACGACTGCTCGAGGAGCTCGCCGACGAACTCGTCCGGGTCGGTGGTCATCGCCGTGCCCGGGATTATCTGTCCGCGCAGTTGCGGCGGTTGCGGCGAGCGTCATAATGCACGGGAGGCGAGATTAATACGTCACTGTGACGTTTCTGGGTTTATCGTCCGAGGCAGAGGAGGGGAGTCCGCACCCTCGACCCCGACGGCCACCGCGGACGCGACAGGCGAGCAGATCCCGCTCGCCGCCAGGAGCGTCCGCCGTCCACCCGAGTTCCTCGCACACCGCCGCAACGAGGGAGACCGAGATGCCGGACGGACCGGTACCGGCGACCACGATGGATGCGACCAGCACCAGCGCAGCTGATACAAACAGTGCGACGATCAGCCACAGCGCGCGCGGCAGCGTGCACATGCGCCGCCGGGCCGACTCGCGCCCGCCGCCGGCGGCGAGGGCCGCAAGTGCCGGGCAGACGAACATCAACGCACTGACCGGCAGACGCGCACCGGTGATGTCGAATTCACCGTCGGTGAGTGCACCCCAGAGATAGAACGGGACGGTGTTGATCGCGAAGACCACCCAGGAACGCAGGAGCCGTGGTTGCGTCACGGTCGACCTTCCCGGATCGCGTTGTCACTGCCGCGCCGATGATATCGACGCAGATAGGTGTCCACCGCGGGACCCGCTAGACCACGTGAAAACGTCACCGTGACGTTTTCACGACGGCCGGGCGGACAGGCAGGGGGCGAGGGTGGCGGGCCCGGAAGGTCGTATCGGGCGTCCGAGGCAGCGAACCGACACCAGGCGGCGGACCGGGCCGGGCACGGACCAGTCCGGGCACGGCGAATGCGCGGCAAGCTCGAGTGCCGGGAGCGCGTCGTGCGGCGCGGTTCGCACGTCGCACGTCGCACGAGACGGAGGGAACAACGCGCGCCGGACGGCACGGCACGGCGCACGACGCGATGCAGTGCGTGCGACGACGGCGCGAATCTGCGGATCAGGGACGTCACTCGGCAGCATCGGGATTATCAGCGCCGAACCCCAGGTCACCGCCCATATCCAAATTGCCGATAATTTACATTATGTTAACTATAGTGGAACCGGACCTCCTCCGGACAGGTGCGGCAGGGCGTCCGAGGCGTTCGGAGATCCCTGGTTCGCCCCGGATCGATGCGATGGGCCCCACCTGTCACTCGGCCTCTGGCTCGAGTCCGGCCCACCTCCGGACTGCGACCGGCCTGCCGGCGCCCGTGCTGGATCGAGCCGCCGATCCGCTCGACGCGCGTTCGGCTGCTCATGCATCGGGTGCCATGCCGCAGCGACGCGCACACTGCACCGACCCACGGTTCACCGATGCGGCGTTGCGGCAGCACCGTGTGGTCGTCGCGTGCGCGTTGCGCGCCGCAGATCGCGCGGACGATGCGCATGTTGGTGGCGCGGGATCATCCCGTCCCCCGGGGTGCCGCGACCACCGATCGCCCCTTCTCGCCTCTTCCACATCTGATGGATAATCACCGTTATCCATGAATCGTGTTGGCTGCCAACGAATTTCACGCACACAGAGGTGAACGGTTCCATTGTGCCCCGCGCATGTCCCCTGCACAGCCGATCCGGTCCCGATCTCCTCGAACTTCGAGGGCGAGCCCGATCTCCGCACCGCATCCCGCCGACACCAGCGCATGCCTTCCACCCCAATATGTGCCTGGGTCGGCACGATTCAGGGGCCCCTTCTCCCCTGTCCGCCCGTCTCGTCAGCCGTGATGGCGCCGGTACGCGGCCACCGCTCCCGGATGCAGCGGGACATCGGCGGTGACGATCAGCGATTGCCGGTCGAGGAACTGGCTGCCGGTGGCCTGAGCCGGCACGAGTTCGGAGGCGTGGTCGACGAGCAGATCGACCAGTGCGGCGGCGGCCTCGTCCGACACCGAGGCTCCGGCGAGCAGGAGGTTGCCCAAGCCGATGGTGGCGACGGCGTCCGGCTGCCCGTACGTGCCGGGCTGGATGAGCACCGGTTCGTAACGCGAACCGAATCGCGCCCGCAGCGGTTCGAGGAGCACGGACAGATCGATCAGCCGCAACGGCACGCCCAGGTTCGCAAACGACGGGGTAGGAACACCACCCGCCCACAACACCGCGTCGATCTCGCCGTCCACCAGCGCGCGACCGGCGTCGGCCATCGACAGGTGCACCCGGGTGACGGCTCCCGGCTCGGCGAGCCCGGCGACGGCGAGGATGCGTTCGCCAGTGAATTCAGCACCCGATCCGGGAGCGCCGAGGCTGATCCGTGCGCCCCGCAACTGGGCGATCTCACGGATCGGCGAGTCCGCACGCACGGCCAACTGCATGTAGTTCTCGTAGACCCGTCCGATCGCCGTGAACCGCGCGCCCTCGTCGTAAGCGCGCACCGCGACATCGGTGAGGGTCAACGCCAGCTCCGCATTCCCCGCCGTCAGCGCGGCGAGATTGGTGACCGACCCCGGCGTGCGTTCCGGCACGATCACGACGGGAAGACCCGCCCGGTCCGCGGCAGCCGCAGTGAGTTCCGCGAACTCCCAGAAGAACCCACCCTCCTCCCCTGCCGCCAGGATCAGTTCCTCACGCTCTCCGGTGCGCGTGCAGCCGGCGACGACTCCGCCCACCGCCAGCAGCGCGACGGACCGCAGGAGATCACGGCGGGTGATCATGATGCCTCCGCGCGGGAGTCGGCGGGCAGGGTCAGGGTGACGGCCAGTCCGTGCGGGTCGGCGGCGGCGAGGTCGAGGGTGCCGCCGCCGGTCTCGACGAGCGCGACCGCGATGGACAGCCCGAGGCCGGTGCCGGGCCCGTCGGCTCCGGACCCGCGGAAGAACCGGGAGGTGAGGGCGCCGAGCTCATCGGGTGCGACTCCGGCGCCGTCGTCCTCGACGCGGATCCGGATGGTCCCGTCGTGGTGTCGGGTGGTGATGCGGACCCCGGTGGCCGCGCGGGCGTACTTGCTCGCGTTGCTGAGCAGCACATCGAGCACCTGGGCGAGATGGTCGGCGGAGAAACAGGCGTGCAGGCGCGGCCCGGTCGGTTCGTCCACGGTGACGGTCATGCCGGCCTCGGCGAGGGCCTCGGACCAGGCGTCGACGCGGTCGGCGACGACGGCGCCGACATCGCACCCGTCGTGTCCTTCGGTGCCCGCTGTGTCGGTGGGTGATTCGGCGGTGGCGAGGGCGAGCAGGCCGTCGAGGATGCCGCCGAGCCGGTCGACTTCGACGGCCGTGCGCCGGTAGGTCTCCGCGCCGGCGGCGGCGACGTGCGGTTCGAGGGAGTCGAGTCGGATGTGCAGGGCGGCGAGCGGGTTCCGGAGTTGGTGCGCGGTGTCGGCGATGAGTTGTTTCTGGGCGCGGGTGGACGTGCGGACGGCTTCGGACATGGTGTCGAAGGCCTGCGTGAGTTCCCGGACCTCCGGGGGGCCGTGGTACCGGACCGAGACGGTGGTGTCGCCGGTGCGGGAGCGTGGATGCAGTGCCGGGACGCTGTCGGTGAGCGCCGCGACCCGCGCGGTGAGCGCGGTGAGCGGGCGGACCGTCCACCGTGACAGGACGGTCGCGAGGATGGTGACGAGCACGAGGGCCGCCGCTGCGCCGGTGACGATGAGCAGCCACGAGGTGCGGATGTCGTGGCGGGCGGCGTCGGTGGACACGTCGACGACGACGGCTCCTTCGACCTGGGCGCCGGTACCCACCGGCACGGCGAGCAGTACCCGGTGCGGGGACCACGGGGTCAGCGGACCGCCGATGCCCTGTTTCTGGTTGCGCAGACCGGCGGTGATCGCCTCCGGCACACCGGGGTCGGTCGGGGTCAGGCCCGCGCTCGCGCGGGGTGCGCCGCGCGCGTCGACGATGAGCACGCCCTCGTCGTAGAGCCGGTGGTAGCGGGTCACCTCCTCGTCGAGCAGGGCGGTGCTGTCGGGGGCGCGCGTCTGGACGGCGAGGGTGGCGAAGTGGTGGGCGTCGGCTTCCCGGTTCGCTCCCAGGACGGCGGTACGGCCGGCGCTGGTGGCGAGGGCGAGCGGGACGGCGAAGGCGACGACGGCGACGGTCGCGAAGACGAGCAGCACCGCCAGGACCCGCCGGTGCATGTCAGCCGCCCCACCGGTAGCCGTAGCCGCGGATGGTGGAGATGAGTCCGGGGCGGGCGAGTTTCGCGCGCAGCCCGGTCATGTGCACGTCGAGCGACCGGGAGATCGCCACATACGCGTCGCCCCACACGGCGTCCATGAGTTGTTGGCGGCTGACCGCGGCGCCGGGGCGGGCGACGAGGACGGCGAGCAGGTCGAATTCCTTCGGGGTGAGGGTGACCGGTTCGCCGCCCACCTCGACTTCGCGGGCATCGAGGTCGACGACGACGTCGCCGGCGCGGACGATGCGGGAGGACTCGGACAGCGCGCGGCGCCGTTGGGTGACGACGTCCACGCGGGCGAGCAGTTCGGCCAGGCGGGCCGGTTTGACGAGGTAGTCGTCGGCGCCGCCGCGCAGGCCGCGTACCACCGAGCGTTCGTCGCCGCGCGCGGTGAGGATCACGACGGGGACGTCGTTGACGGCCCGCAGTTGCCGGAGCACCTGCAGGCCGTCGGCGTCGGGCAGGCCGAGGTCGAGGATGACGACGTCGAGGTCGCGGTGTCCGAGGAGCAGGTCGGCGCCGCGCCGCATGCGGATCGGCCGGTGGCCGTGGGAGGTGAGGGCTTCGACGAGGGCGTCGCCGACGCCGTCGTCGTCCTCGACCACCGCGATCTGCACGTGGGTCCCTTTCGGTCAGTGTCGCGAGGTGGCCAGGTCGGCGTGCTCGTCGGGGGTGTCGGTGTGGGTGCTCGTGCGGTCGGTGCTCGTGCGGTCCAGGGGTGAGCCGTCGGAGGTCTCCCGCATGAAGAAGTACACGACGAGCGAGACGGCGATGCAGCCGGTCACGTAGTAGAAGAATAGCGATTCGTGGCCGGCGCGCTTGAGCGCGAGTGCGACGGTTTCGACGGTGCCGCCGAAGATCGCGAGGGTCAGCGCGTAGGGCAGGCCGACGCCGAGCGCGCGGACCTTGGTGGGGAACAGTTCGGTCTTCACGATGGCGTTGACCGAGGTGTAGCCGGTGACGACGGTCAGGCCGAGCATCATCAACCCGAACGCGATCAGCGGGTTCGTGGTGCTGCCGAGGATCGTCATCAGCGGGACGGTGAGCACGGTGCCGCCGACCCCGAAGAAGATGAGCAGTTTGCGGCGGCCGATGCGGTCCGAGAGGGCCCCGCCGATGGGTTGCAGGACGATGAACACCAGCAGGGCGGCGAAGTTGATCCAGGCGACGGTGTCCTTGGAGATGCCGGAGGTGTTGATCATGTATTTCTGCATGTAGGTGGTGTAGGTGTAGAACGCCACGCAGCCGCCGAGGGTCAGCGCGCACACCAGTAGGCATTCGCGGGGGTACTGCAGCAGCATCCGGATGCCGCCCTGCTCGGGCGTGCCCTCCGGCCGGTCGGTGGCGATCTTGGCCGCGACTTCCTCGGTGAACGCTTCGGATTCGTCCATGGTGCGGCGCAGCCACATCACGGCGACGGCGGCGACGGCGCCGATGACGAACGGGATGCGCCAGCCCCACGCCTGCATGGCCTCGGCGGAGAGGGTGAGCTGCAGGACGATCTGGACGCCGAGGGCGATGAGCTGTCCGGCGACGAGGGTGACGTACTGGAAGCTCGAGTAGAACCCGCGGCGTCCGGGTGAGGCGACCTCGGCGAGATAGGTGGCGCTGGTGGCGTATTCACCACCGACGGACAGTCCCTGCATCATGCGGGCGAGGACGAGAAGAAGGGGTGCGGCGAGTCCGATGGTCGCGTAGTCCGGGGTGACGGCGATGATGAGGGAGCCGACGGCCATGACGGTGACCGACAGGGTCAGCGCCGAGCGCCGTCCGCGCCGGTCGGCGTAGCGGCCCATGATCCAGCCGCCGATCGGTCGCATGAGGAATCCCACGGCGAAGATCGCTGCGGTGGACAGCAGTTGGGCGGTGGGGTCGCCTTCGGGGAAGAATTCCTTCGCGAAGTAGACGCTGAACGCGGCGTAGACGTACCAGTCGTACCACTCGATCAGGTTGCCGACCGAGCCTTTCAACACGTTGCCGATGACTCGGCGTTCGCCCGTCGAGGTGGTGCTCACCCGGGACTCCTTTCGCTGCGTGGATCTGTGCGCTCCCCACAGTGGTTCGGGTCACAGTGGTTGCGGAAGGGTCTGTGGCGGTTCCTAACACTCCCTTAGGAATGTGGTCGGGACGGGTGGGATCGGCGTGGCGCGCGGGGTGCCGATCCCCCGCTGTGCCGGTCGGAGGTTCTACGGTGGTCGACGTGACGATCCCCGCATCGAGTTATCTGTTCCAGGCCCGGACGTTCGTGAGCGGTTCCCGTAAGTGGCGGTTCGAGGCGGCGTTGGCGACCGCGCGGGTCTGCGAGCGGTTCGAGCGGCCGTACCCGAAGTCGGTGCGGACGTGGGCGCACACCGCGTACGACATGTTGCGGATGGATGCGCCGGAGGTCGCTGCCGAGTTCGGGCCGCCGCCGTTCTGACCCTGGTGCTCACGCGACCCGGGTGCCCGGTGCCTCCGGTGGCCGGTACTGTGCAGCACAACTCGATCACGATGTCTGCGCGGCGAGGAGGGGCCGATGAACCCTGCTGTATGGCTGACACCCGGCCAGTTGGCGGACCGTTCCGGGGTGGCGGTCTCGGCGCTGCACTACTACGAGTCGCGTGGTCTGATCACCAGTCGCCGCACCTCGGGCAATCAACGGCGTTATCGTCGCGACACGCTGCGCAAGGTCGCGTTCATCAAGGTCGCGCAGGGTGTGGGGGTGTCCCTGGACGAGATCAAGGAGGCGTTCGATTCGTTGCCGGACAGTCGTGTGCCGACGACGGAGGACTGGGCGCGGCTGTCGCGGGCGTGGCACGACCGGCTGACCCGCCGCATCGAGGATCTCACCGCGTTGCGCGACAGTTTCACCGATTGCATCGGCTGCGGTTGTCTGAGTTTGGCGTCGTGTCCGCTCGCGAATCCCGGTGACGTGCTCGGGCAGCAGGGTCCGGGTCCGCGTCGGCTACCGGTGCACGACGACGATCCGCCGGTGGAGGCGGCGCGGCGCGCGGAGTCGTCCGGCTGAGGTCATGCGGTCAGGTGCGCGCGGCTTCGATCTGCTGCACGAACCGGGCGGTGGCGTCGGCGACGTCGCGGGGATGGGAACGCGGCGACCAGTGCCCGGCGTCGAGCGGGTGGATGCGCAGGTCGGTGACCCAGCGGGAGGTGTCCTCGTAGCCCACGGGGCGTACCGCGCGGTCGCGCAGGTTCTGGATCAGCTGGACCGGGACGTCGGTGCGCCGCTCGCGGGGTCGGGTGAGACGCGCGCGGATGTTCGCCCGGTACAGGGGCAGTCCGTGCACCATGTCATCGGCGAGGGTGGGGGCGACCGGTGCGATCGCGGTGGGATCGATGCGGTCGAAGAACCCGACGAAGGCCGGCCAGTGGTGGGCGAGCCAGCCGCACAGCACCGGATTCGGCAGAGCGGGGATCTGGAAGGCGAGGGTGTAGGCGGAGGCGAGAGCCTGTTCGGCGGGGCCGAGTGGGCGTTTCTGTCGGAGACGACGGCGCATCCACAAGCCGAGATGGTCGAGGTTGGGGCCGGAGATCGAGGTGTAGGAGGCGATGCGATCGCCGGCGTCGGGTTCGCATACCGCTTCCCAGCACAGCACCGCGCCCCAGTCGTGGCCGAGCAGGTGGACCGGTTCGTTCGGGGCGAGGGCGTCGATGACGGCGTGCAGGTCGGCGGCGAGGTGCTCGAGCCGGTAGTGCGCCACCGCGCGGGGCACGGTGGAGGCGCCGGCGCCGCGGTTGTCGTAGCGCAGGATGCGGAAGTCGTCGGCGAGCAGGGGTGCGACGCGGTCCCACAGGGCGTGGGTGTCGGGCCAGCCGTGGACGAGGACGAGCGTCGGGCCGTGCGGGTTGCCTTCTTCGACGACGTGGAGTCGGATAGGCCCGTTGGGGACGGTGTGGGTGGTCATGGTTGTCCTGTGGTCATGGTTGTCCGGGCGTCTCGGGGGCCGGGGGGTGGTCGCCGGTGGGTCGGGTGAAGAGCGTGCGGCGGCGCAGGCTGCTGGCGATGGCGAAGAGGGATTCGGAGACGGAGGTGGGCCGGCCGTGGCGGCGCTGGACGAGATGTCCGAGGGCGGACAGCAGTCCGGCGCCGAGGGGGACGGCGAGGACGAACAGGATCCGATGTCGGAGTGGGCTGCCGCGCAGCATCGACATGGGAGGCCTCCTTCGATACCGGCCACTGTATTTGTGACCAACGGTAACATTATTTCCGGTGATGGGAACCACTCCTGATGTTTCGCGACGGTCCCGCGCGTGCATCCCTCCCGAAGGCGACAAGGGACGGGACAGCGCATGAGAGCTCTCGTGATCGGTGCCTCCGGCTACGTCGGCAGCCGGGTCGTCCCCGCCTTCCTCGCTATCGGCTGCACCGTGCGCGCCGCCGCTCGGAACCCGACGGCCTTGCGACGCTTCTGGTGGCACGACCAGGTCGAGACCGCGCAGGTGGACGTCACCGCCGCGCACACTCTCCCACCGGCGCTCGACGATGTCGACGTCGTGGTCTATCTCGTGCACGGGATGCGCTCGGCGCACTTCCGGGACCTCGACCTGGCAGCGGCCCGCACCGTCCGGCACGCGGTCGATGCCTCTCCGGTGACGCGTGTCGTCTACGTCTCCGGGTTCGTCCCCGAGTGTGCGCCGGACGCGCTGTCCGAGCATCTGCTCTCGCGCTGGGAGGTCGAGCAGGAACTGTCCCGCTCCCGCCGCACGGTGATCACGCTGCGAGCCGGGATGGTGCTCGGCTCCGGGTCGACGAGCTTCGAGGTGCTCGGCCAACTCGCGGGGCGCCTACCCGTCACCGTGGTACCCGACTGGATGGACTCGCGGGTCGAGCCGATCGCGGTCGTCGACCTGGTCGCCGCAGTGCTCGGGGCGGCCGTCGCGGACACTCCCACGGACTCGTTCGATGTGGGCTGCGGACAGTCGCTGCATTATCCCGAGTTGCTCCGCCTCTACGGGCAGGTCACCGGCATGCCGCGCGCCCAGGTCACCGTCGCCGGATTGCCGGGCGCGGTGATCGGCCGGTTCGGCTCGTGGTTGACGGAGGTGCCGTCGGGAACCGTGGCGGCGTTGATGGAGAGCCTGCGGCACGACATGACGGCCCGCGATCGTCGGTGGACCGGCCGCCTGGCCCCGCTGCTCATCGGCCGTTGGGGATCGTGCAGGCGCTGCAGCGCGCAGTGCTGCCCGCCGATGTGAGTGTGCCGTGCGCGCAGCGGGACCCGATGGGCGCGCTGCCCGGGGATCCGGAGTGGGCGGTCGCCGCGGCGGAGGCGCGCCGATACTCCGCCGTGGGGATCCCCCCGCGCCGCCGTCCGTCGGTGTAGCTTCACGACATGCCCCGTCCGGATCCGGCGTCACCGAACGATTCCCGCAGGCGGCACGAGGACCGCGAACCGCACACCGCCGGGTTGGCGAACAGACTCAACTGGTTGCGGGCGGGTGTTCTCGGCGCGAACGACGGCATCGTCTCGACCGCGGGACTGGTCGTCGGTGTGGCGGCCGCGACGGCGAACGAGGCGGCGATCCTCACCGCCGGTGCGGCCGGGCTGGCCGCGGGGGCGGTGTCGATGGCGCTGGGCGAGTACGTGTCGGTGAGTACGCAACGCGACACCGAGCGCGCGGCGCTGTACACGGAAGGTCGTGAGCTCGCCGCCATGCCGGAGGCCGAACTCGACGAACTCGCCGCCCTGCTCGAGGGCAAGGGATTGTCGGCGGTCACGGCGCGTGCCGCGGCGGAGGAGTTGACGGCGCAGGATCCGCTGGCCGCGCATGCCGAGGTGGAGTTGGGGATCGATCCGACCGAACTGGCGAATCCGTGGGTGGCGGCGTTGTCGTCGGCCGTGTCGTTCACCCTGGGGGCGCTGGTGCCGCTGCTGATGGTGGTGTCGGTGCCCGACACGGTGCGGATCCCGGTGACGTTCGTGGCGGTGTTGTGTGCGCTGGCGGCGACGGGATCGATCAGTGCGTGGCTCGGCCGGGCCCGGCGGGGTCGGGCGGTGGTGCGGGTGGTGTTCGGTGGTGCGCTCGCGATGGTGGTGACCTACGGGGTCGGCCAGTTGTTCGACACCGTCGTGTAACGGGGCGCAAGCGCGGCGTCCCCGCTCCGCGGGCCGTGCCGGTCCGCGAGGCGGGGTGTACCGAGCGGTGCGTCAGTCGACCGGGCCGAGCGCGGGAGCGGTCACGAAGCTCAGCGCGTCGTTGCCGGCGAGATGGTTGTCGATGATGCGCTCGATGGCCTGCCGCCATTCCTCCCGCACCGTCCCGGCGTCGTCGCCGGCATCGAGTCTCTGCAGGATGTTGTGCTGCGCAACGTGATAGGCCATGGGCGTGTCGATGTCGAAGGTCGGTAATGCCATGGCCCAGCACCCTACGTCCGAACCACCTGTGGCCCAAACCTCCGGTTCCGGCCGTGCACAACGGCCGGATCCGAACCCACCCCCGATCCATACCATCGGATAATCGACTATCCGATGGTATGTTCCGGGGATGGCATCGGTTGACGTCGCGTCCGGCTGGCCCGCGGTCACCTACGAACAGCACCCGTGGGTGAGCAGCGATGCCTACGGCTCGCGGCGGGAGAAACGCCTGACCACCGGCCCCTACCGCGCCGCGGTCCCCCCGCTCATCGCCCACCGGCCCCTCCCGCTCGACGGCGAACTGCAGGCCCTCACCGAGGAAGCCGCGACGGAACTGACCCGCTTCGATGTCGAGGTCGGGCATATCACCGCCCCGTTCGCCTCCATCCTGCTGCGCACCGAGAGCGCGTCGAGTTCGGAGATCGAGAACCTCTCCAGCGGGGCGCGGCAGATCGCGCTCGCCGAACTCGGCGAACACGCCTCCCGCAACGCTCGCCTGATCGTCGGCAACGTGCGGGCGATGCGCGCGGCGCTCGAGCTGTCCGATGCGATCGACGCCGCCGCGATCCTGCGGATGCACCACGCGCTGCTCGAGTACGACGATCCGACCATCGCGGGACGGTGGCGCACCCAGCAGGTGTGGATCGGCGGGGGCAGCCTGGGCCCGCACACCGCGCAGTTCGTGCCCCCGCACCACGCGCGGGTGCCCGAGCTGATCGACGATCTGGTGGCCTTCGCCCACCGGGTGGATCTGCCGGTGGTCGCGCAGATCGCGGTCGCGCACGCGCAGTTCGAGACCATCCACCCGTTCCCGGACGGCAACGGCCGGGTGGGTCGCGCGCTGATCCAGGCGATGTTGCGCGGCGGGCAGCTCACCCGCAGTGTCGCCGTGCCGGTCTCGGCGGGCCTGTTGCACAACACCGGGGAGTACTTCGATGCGCTCGGCGCCTACCGCGCCGGGGACATCGGGCCGATCGTGCACTCGATCGTCGACGCGTCGTTCGCGGCGGTCGCCAACGGCCGCACGCTCGTCGCCGATCTCGAGGCGGTACGCGAGCTGTGGCGGTCCCGGGTGACGGCGCGGCGGGATTCGGCAGTGCACCGGCTCTCGGACGTACTGCTGCGCCAGCCGGTGATCGACAACCGGTCGGCCGCCGCGGCCTTGTCGGTGACCGGCGCCAACGCGCAGATCGCCATCGATCGGCTGGTGGACGCGGGGATCCTCACGCAGATCACCGAGGGGCGCCGCAATCGCATCTGGCAGGCCAAGGATGTGGTGCGGGTGCTCGACGAGTTCGCCGCGCGCGCCAAACGCCGCCGCGACTGACCTCCTCGGTATCGATCGCCCCGGCGACGGTCGGTTCGGGGTCGATCAGCCCGCGATGTCGCGCGGGTCGTGACCGTAGGTGTTGCGTTCGCCGATCGTCCCGTCGAGGTTGTGGACGAGGTGTTCGACCTTGCGGCGGCGCGCCTCGTCGCGGCCGGCGGGCAGGGGGTGTTCCTCTCCACGAACGGTCGGTTGTCCATCGCGTACCCGGCGCCGGTCTCCGCGAATCCGAACGCGGTCTCTGCTGTCCCGTCGGTCCCTGCTGTCACACTGGACTCGCACATCTGTACGAGCGGATCTTCACGGGAGGGGCATCGTGGCGGGCAGCGCGACCGAGCCGGGATTGTCGGACTGGATCGGGTCGTATCTGGAGACCTTGCAGACCGCGAAACGGTCTCCGCACACCATCAAGGCCTACCGGCTCGACCTGCACGCGGTGCGCGCGCATCTCGCCGCGACTGCCGCCGTGCCGGAGGACGCGTTGACGCTCGGGGACGTGACGGTACGCGGGCTGCGGTCGGCGTTCGCGGCGTTCGCCGCCGAGCGGCAGCCGGCGTCGGTGCGCCGCGCCTGGTCGGTGTGGAACAACTTCTGCAACTTCCTCGTCTCCGAAGGGGTGTCGGAAGGCAACCCGATGGCCTCGATCGCGCAGCCCAAGAAACCACAGCACACCCCGAAGGCATTCTCCCCCAACGCGATCAACCAACTCGTCGACACCGTCACCGTGGAGGCGCAACGCCCTGCGGAGTCGGCGCGGGACTGGCCGCAACGCGATCTCGCGCTCATCGCAACCCTGCTGCTCACCGGGATCCGCTCCGACGAGTTGATCCGGCTCGATGTGGGCAGCATCCTCGGTGGCTACCGGGCACCGGTGCTGCGGGTGCTCGGCAAAGGCGCGATCGAACGGGAGATCCCCCTCGAAGACAGTTGGACGGCGATCGTCACCGCCTATCTCGAGGAACGCTACGCCCGCTTCCCTGCCGCGCGGCGCCGCACCCGCGACCGCGACGAGTTGCCCGTGTGGGAGCGGCACGACCCGGCCGACCCGCTGTTCGTCGGCGCGGACGGCAAACGCATCACCCGCGGCACCCTGCAGTACCGGGTGCGGCGCATCTACCGCCGCGCGGGTATCGAGTCCGAACGCAAACGCGGTGCGCTCGCCCACGCGCTGCGGCACACCTTCGCGACGAGCCTGGCCGACAGCGGCGCAACGATGGTCGAGTTGCAGCAGCTGCTCGGGCACCGGTCGTTGCAGACCGTGCAGGTGTACACCTCGGCGACCAACGATGCGGTGCGGCACGCCGCCCGGCACAACCCCGTCTACGGGCTGCTCGGGTCGCTCGGCGACGGGCCGGGCTAGCTCGTCGGTTGCGCTGTGGGCGGGCGCAGCAACTGCAAGACTGGGGACAAGATCCATCCGGCAACGTGAAGGAGTATCCATGAGCGTCGAGCAGACCGAACCCCGCCGTCATCGTGTAGTCGTGATCGGATCCGGTTTCGGTGGGCTGTTCGGGACCCAGGCCCTGGCTCGTGCCGATGTGGACGTCACGCTCGTGGCGCGCACCACCCATCACTTGTTCCAGCCGTTGCTGTACCAGGTGGCCACGGGCATCCTGTCGGTCGGCGACATCGCCCCCGCGACCCGCATGGTGCTGCGCAAACAGAAGAACGCGCAGGTGCTGCTCGGGGACGTCGAGAGGATCGACCTGGAGAACCGGACGGTGACCTCCCGGTTCCTCGAGCGCTACACCACCACGCCCTTCGACAGTCTCATCGTCGCCGCCGGCGCCGGCCAGTCCTACTTCGGCAACGACCAGTTCGCCGAGTTCGCGCCGGGCATGAAGACCATCGACGACGCCCTCGAGCTGCGCGGCCGGATCCTCGGGGCGTTCGAGCAGGCCGAACTGTCCCACGATCCCGACGAACGCGCCCGGTTGCTGACCTTCGTGGTGGTCGGTGCCGGCCCGACCGGGGTGGAGCTGGCCGGGCAGATCGCCGAGCTCTCACGCCGCACCCTCAAGGGCACCTTCCGCAACATCGATCCGACCGAGGCGCGGGTGGTGCTGCTCGACGGCGCCTCCGATGTGTTGCCGGTCTACGGCGGCAAACTCAGCCGCAAGGCCCGTAACACCCTCGAGCGGCTCGGGGTGGAGATCCAGCTCGGCGCGATGGTCACCGATGTCGGCGCCGACGGTCTCGTCGTCAAGGAGAAGGACGGTTCGCAGCGGCGCATCGAGTCGCAGTGCAAGGTGTGGTCGGCGGGCGTGTCGGCCAGTCCGCTCGGCAAGCAGCTCGCCGAGCAGTCCGGGGCGCAGGTCGACCGGGCGGGGCGGGTGGAGGTGCTGCCGGATCTGACATTGCCGGGGCATCCGAACGTGTTCGTCATCGGCGACATGATGTCGCTGAACAAGCTGCCCGGTCTGGCGCAGGTGGCGATGCAGGGCGGCAAGTACGCGGCCCGGCAGATCATCGCCTCCCTCGACGGCGCCGACCCGACCCATCGGGAACCGTTCAAGTATTTCGACAAGGGCAGCATGGCGACCATCTCGCGGTTCAGTGCGGTCGCGAAGGTCGGCAAACTCGAGATCAGCGGGTTCCTCGGCTGGGTGGCGTGGTTGTTCATCCACCTGCTGTATCTGGTGGGGTTCTCGTCGAAGCTGTCGACGCTGTTGTCGTGGGCGCAGGCGTTCTTCTCCACCGGCCGCAACGAGATGGCCGCGACCGAGCAGCAGGTGTTCGCGCGGATCGCGCTCGAGCGCATGCGCGCGGACGAACCCGACGGCGACTCGCAGAACGGCGAGAGCGCGACGAAGGACGGGGACCGCTCCGCACAGGCGCCGGCCGGGCAGGGCCGCGGCGGGACGCAGGCTGCGGGCTGACCGTCGGCGCTCCGGCCGGGCGCGGTGTCCCGGCCGGAGCCGCCCGGCTACAGGGTCAGTGCCCGATGCGGTCCGCGTTCGTGATGTTCGCCAGGCGCACCTGTCCCTGCGCGACGAGACGGTCCTGCTCGTCGACGATCTCCACCCGCCACACCTGCTGGGTGCGGCCGCGGTGGACCGGGGTGCCGGTCGCGGTGAGGACCCCTTCGCGGGTGGCGCGGAGGAAGTCGGTGTTGTTGTTGACCCCGACGACGTTGCCCTTGTCCCCCAACCAGTTGGCGCCCGCGACGCTGGCGACGGTCTCGATCACCGCGCAGTACACCCCGCCGTGCACGATGCCGTAGGGCTGGTGCTGCGTGGGGGTGATCGTCCACCGGGCTCGCGCGAGATCGGGGCCGAGTTCGACGAACTCGAGGCCGAGGGCAGTGTTGAAGCCGGTGTCGTTGACGGCGTTGATCGCCTGCACGTCGTGCTGGGCCGGGGCGGAGGTGGACTGGTCGCTCATACGGGCTTCCCTTGTTCGTGCGTGGTCTCGACCGGCCGCCGGGACAGGTGGCCGTCGAACGATGGTAGGACATGGCGGTTTTCGGCCGGCCCACCTCCGACCGTGGCAAGCGGGGTGGTCACTGCAGGGGCACCAGCAGCGCGTAGGCGACGATCGAGTAGCCGTCGGGGATCGGCCCGAACCGGTGCACGGTCCGCGGGCCCCCGTACTCGACGCCGTACCAACCCGCGTCCGGGGTCGGAATCCTCCTGGTTCGTTGGATCACCGGATGCCGTTCGGCGACCCGGGCGCGCCCGTGCGGGCGGGTGCGGTACAGCATCCACAGATAGCGGTCCCACACCAGATGCCCCGTGAGCACGACGTCGCCGAGGGTGTCGAGCTGCGGTGGCAGCACGGTGGTGAAGCCGTGACCGAGATGGGCGAGCAGCTCGACCCGATCGTCGACGGTGACCTGCTCGACCCGGGCGGGCACGTGCCGCGCGAGTTCGCGGATGCAGTCGCTCGCGCCCGGTGTGATCCAGGAGGTGGTCGGTTCACACACCTGGCCGGGAGCAGGCGGGTCGGGCCACGGTTCGAGGTCTTCGATCATCCACAGGGTGGTCATCTCTCGGTGCTTCCCAGGACACGGTCGAGAAGATGCTCGACGAGGTCGAGCGGCGTCCGTGAGGTCGAGTATCCCTGCAGCATGCCCTGCGCCAGTCCCCCCGCTGCCATGACGACGAGATCGGCGCCCGCTTCCGGATCACCGGCGTCCTCGCCGGTGCGTGTCCGCCGGAGTTGGTCGGCGACGATGGTCGCCAGGGCGCGCGGGGCCGCGAAGGTGTCCTCGGCGGTGATGCCCCCGCCGGTGATCGCGGACCATCCGAACGCGCCGAGCACCTGGGTCTCCTCGCGTCGTTGCTCGTCGAGGGGCAGCAGTTCCGTCAGGACCGCGCGGATCGCCTCACGGGGGGGTGGCGTCGGGGCCGAGTTCGCTCCGGCGTCGTGTGAAGCGGGCACCGGCGTCGTCCATGACCGAATTGCCGTGCACGCCGGGCGCGGGGTGCTCCGGACACACGACGGCGGGCCCCACATGGATGTGAGGCCCGCCGCGGGAAGGGACCGGGAGTCACTGCAGCCCTCAGGACTCCGCTGCGGTCCGGCAGTCGGAACGGATTCGATTATAGGGAAGGCTGCCCTAATCCGGCAAGGCCTCGGACGGGATAGCCGGCGGCGACGAAGGCGTCGAGCAATGCCTGACCGCGGCGCGCGGCGGTACGGCGGGAGGCACCACCGAGCACGGGTAGCTGGGCGGCGCCGGTGACGACGGTGCGCCCGACGATCGCCCAGAAGCGGTTCCGGTCGAGCGGGACGAGGGACCGCAGCGCGAGATGGACGGCATCGAGAGCGGTCGCGGCGCGGTGCGCGGTCCACACCGCCATCGCCTGCTCGCACGGCAGCACCACCACGTCGCGTTCCCCGACGGCGCGGTCCTCGGGCAGCACCCGCAGGGTGTCGTCGGCGAGACCGGCCCAGTCGATGCAGCCGTCGCTGTCCTGGTGCAGCCACAGATTGTCCAGACCCGGATCCCAGACGCGGCCCTCGAGGGCGTAGGGGGCGAGGACGCGGCCGACCACGGCGTGGATGAGGGCGCCGGCGACCTGCTCGACGGCGATGCGCGGGTCCTCGGTGTCGAGCAGGGCACGGTCGTAGAGCGCCTCGATGCGCTGCTGGCGTTCACCGCCGCCGAGGAACCACCAGCGGCGGCGGGGTTCTTCGTCGATACAGGCCACCGCATACACGCGCGGGGCTCCCGCAGCGAGTGCGCGCAGCCGAGCGCGCGTGTCCTCGAACGGGCGGACGGGTGCCGCCGTGGGCGGCAGCAGCAGCGTCGTCATCCGACACCTCCTGATCGACGGTGAATCTTGATTAGGTAAGCCTAACCATTGCATCCGGGGGTGGTGTGCGCAACCCCATCCCCTACTCCCGTCGGCACATAGGATTCCGTAACCTAACTCCGAAGGCCTTCGCGTTCCCCACGATCCGCGACGACCCGAACCGCACCACCGCCTTCCCGAGGAGCACCCCGCGCCCGTGACCGTCACCCCCCACGCCCCACCGGACGCCGACCCGACCGCCCCGCCCCGCCCGGGACGCCGGATCGCCGCCGTCCTGTGCGACCTCGCGCTCCTCGCCATCCCCCTGCTCATCGGCGCCCTCGTCGTCGACACCCTCGCCGACGCCAACGGCGGCGGCCAGACCGACCGCATCGTCTTCGGCGGCGCCGCCCTGGCCGCCGCCGCCGGACTGCTGTGGTGGAACCACGGCTACCGCGCCGGCCGCACCGGCCAAAGTCTGGGCCTGCAGTGGACCGGGCTCGTGCTGCGCGACCGCGCCACCACCGGACCGGCCGGCACCCGCAGTGCCCTGCTGCGCCGCGGCACCGAGATCGTCACCGAACGCCACGCCCGCCACGACGAGTTCACCCCGCGCCCCACCGACGGCAACGTCGCCGCCCTGCGCCGCCGGCGCCTGCTCGGCCTGGCCGCGCTGCTCGTACTGCTGGTGCTCGGCGCGCTCGCCAGCATCGCCGTCGGCGCCCGCCCGATGACCTTCGCGGAGGTCTTCCACGCCCTCGTCGTCAACGACGGCTCCGAAACCGACGTGATCGTGCATTCGCTGCGCATCCCCCGCACCCTGCTCGCGCTGCTGGTCGGCACCGCGCTCGGCGTCGCCGGCGCACTGATCCAGGGGCACACCCGCAACCCGCTCGCCGACGCCGGTCTGCTCGGCATCAACGCCGGCGCCGCCTTCCTGGTGGTGCTGTCGATCTACCTGTTCGGGCTCTCCACCCCGGCGCAGTATCTGTGGTTCGCCTTCGCCGGGTCCGCGCTCGCCAGCATCGTGGTGTTCGGATTCGCGTCCATCGGCAACGGCGGCTCGAGTCCGCTCAGTCTCGCGTTGGCGGGCGCGGCGGTGGCGTTCTTCCTGCAGGCGATGATCCAGACCATCGTGCTGCTCGACCAGACCAGCCTCGACGGCTACCGCTTCTGGGTGGTCGGCTCCGTCGCCGGCCGCGGCATGGACGTCTTCTGGCAGGTGTTGCCGTTCATCGTCGTCGGACTGCTCATCGCGCTCGCCTCCACCCCGGCCCTGAACCTGCTCAGCCTCGGCGAGGACGTCGCCCGCTCGCTCGGCACCAACGTCGTCACCACCCGGGTGATCGGCATCGCCGCAATCACCGTGCTCACCGGCGCCGCCACCGCCGCCTGCGGACCCATCGCCTTCGTCGGATTGATCGTCCCGCACATCGCCCGCGCGGTCACCGGCCCCGACTACCGCTGGCTCGTGCCCTATGCCGGGCTGCTCGGCGGGGCACTGCTCGTCCTCGCCGACGTCGTCGGCCGCATCGTGGTGCGCCCCGGCGAACTGCAGGTCGGCATCGTGCTCGCCCTCATCGGCGCCCCCTTCTTCATCGCCCTCGTCCGTCGCCGGAAGCTGGTGGCCTTGTGAACGACACCCCCACCCCGTCCCTCGACACGAACGAGCCGACGACGGACAAGCGCCGCTCACCCGCGCACGTCTCCACCCGCGTCCCGGGCCGGCCCGCCTTCCGGCTCGGCTCCGTCTCCGTCGTCTGGCGCGCCCGCATGGTCATCGTGTGCGCGCTGATCGTCGTCGCCACCGCGGTGCTGCTGTCGATCTCCCTCGGCCGCGGCGACTACCCGCTCAGCCCCCTACAGGTCGTCGAGGTGCTCCTCGGCGGCGGGGAACGCCTCGACCGGTTCATCGTCTTCGACCTGCGCCTCCCGCGCGGGATCGCCGCCGTGGTCGTCGGCGCCGCCCTCGCCGTCTCCGGCGCCATCACTCAATCGGTGTCCCGCAACGCCCTGGCCAGCCCCGACATCCTCGGCATCACCGCCGGCGCCTCCGCTGCCGCCGTGGCCCTGATCGTCGTCACCAGCGGCGGTTCCATCGTCGGACTGCTCGCCACCCTCGGATTGCCGATGTCGGCGCTGCTCGGCGCGCTGCTCACCGCCACGGTCATCTATCTGCTGGCCTGGCGACGCGGCGCCGACGGCTTCCGGCTCGTGCTCATCGGCATCGGCATCAACGCCATGCTCATCGCCCTGACCCAGTGGATGCTCGTCTCCGCCGACATCAACGACGTCAGCCGCGCCCAGGTGTGGCTGACCGGCTCGCTCAACGGTGTCTCCTGGAGTCAGGTGGTGCCCGCCGCGATCGCGCTGCTGCTCGTCGGCGGCTGGGCCGCGACCGCCTCCTTCACCGTCGGGGCGCTGCGCCTCGGCGACGACACCGCCCGCTCCCTCGGCGTGAAGCTGCAGACCCAGCAGGCGCTGCTGCTCGTCGCGGCGTGCGCGCTCGCCGCCGTCGCCACCGCCGCCGCCGGCCCCATCGGCTTCGTCGCCCTCGCCGCCCCGCAGATCGCCCTGCGCCTCGTCGGCTCGGCGGGCAGCCCGATCATCGCCTCCGCCCTGACCGGGGCGCTGTTCGTCGTCGCCGCCGACCTCATCGCCCGCACCATCCTGCCGGTGCCGCTGCCCGTCGGCCTGGTCACCTCCGCACTCGGCGGCCCCTTCCTGCTGTACCTGCTGGTGCGTTCCAACCGAAAGGTCTCCCGATGACCGACACCCATCTGCCTGCCGTCCCGGCCCCCGGCCCGATCGAGCATGCGGCGCCGCGACTGGTCGCCGAGCACATCAGCCTCGGCTACGGCGAACGGCTCATCGTCGACGACCTGGACCTGTCCATCCCCACCGGGGTCGTCACCACCGTCATCGGCCCTAACGGCTGCGGCAAATCCACCCTGCTGCGCGCGCTGAGCCGGCTGCTCAAGCCCCGCACCGGCACCGTGCTGCTCGACGGGCACGACATCACCACCATGCGCACCCGCGAGGTCGCCCGGGTGCTCGGCATGCTGCCGCAGGCCCCCGTCGCGCCCGAAGGGCTCACCGTCGCCGATCTGGTCTCCCGCGGCCGGCACCCGCACCAGTCGTGGTTCCGGCAGTGGTCCTCCGACGACGAGGACGAGGTCGCCATCGCCCTCGAACGTACCGGCATCGCCGACCTCGCCGACCGGCCCATCGACGAACTGTCCGGCGGGCAACGGCAACGCGCCTGGATCTCCATGGCGCTCGCACAGGGCACCGACATCCTGCTGCTCGACGAACCGACCACCTATCTCGACCTGGCGCACTCGGTGGAGGTCCTCGACCTCGTCGACCGGCTGCACAGCGAACTCGGTCGCACCGTGGTGATGGTGCTGCACGACCTGAACCTCGCCGTGCGCTACAGCGACCACCTCGTGGTGATGAAAGACGGCCGCGTCGTCGCCTCCGGGGTGCCCTCGGAGGTGATCTCCGTGGAACTGCTGCGCGAGGTATTCGACCTCGACGCCTCGGTCATCGACGATCCGGTGTCCGACCGGCCGCTGATCGTGCCCATCGGCACCCGCCACGTCTACGGCGCCGCCGGAGGTCCCCACCGGAGGTGACGATGGTCCCACCGCAGGTCAGAACCTACGACTGGGGGTAGTACGCACATTCGTCGGAGAAATCCGTAGAATCGACCCATGGCAGCACTCGGCGAACTCGAACGCGCAGTGATGGACCACCTGTGGTCCACCCCCGAACCACAGACCGTCCGGCAGGTCCACGAAGCCCTCTCGGCTCGACGCAACCTCGCGTACACCACCGTCATGACGGTCCTGCAGCGCCTCGCCAAGAAGAACCTCGTCATCCAGCAACGCGACGACCGCGCCCACCGCTACCTGCCGGTGCACGGCCGCGACGAACTCGTCGCCAGCCTCATGGTCGACGCCCTCGACCAGGCCGACGAGACCGCCGGCCGCGCCGCCGCCCTCGTCCACTTCGTCGGCTTCGTCGGCGCCGACGAAGCCGCAGCCCTGCGCGCGGCGCTGGCGAAACTCGAAGCGCAACACGGCGACGACAGCACCGGCCACGACACCGAGCGGGCCGGCTGACACACTCGATGTCATGAACGCGACCACGGCGCTGTTCTTCGGAACCACAGCGCTTCTCCTCGCCGGTCCGGTGCCGGGGCTGCTCGCCCGCGCCACCTGGCCGCACCGCAACCCCCGGGCCGCCCTCGTGCTGTGGCAGTCCGTGGCCCTGGCGGCGGTGCTCTCCGCGTTCTCCTGCGGCCTGGCCATCGCCGCCCGCCTCCTCGCACCCGGCGCCGACGGCCGACCCACCACCGGGCCCCTCGAAGAGATCGACGCCCTCGGTCTGCCCCTGTGGCTGACCTACGTCATCGTCTTCGCCCTGACCGTGTTCATCGGTGCCCGCCTGACCTTCTCCATGCTGCGCGTCGCGGTACGCACCCGCCGCCGCCGCTCCCGCCACCGCATGCTCGTCGACCTGCTCGACCGCCGCGAGAGCGGCGCCGCCGTCCGCCACCACCCGCACGTGCGGATCCTCGACACCGCCGACCCCATCGCCTACTGCCTGCCCGGGCTGCGGCACCGGGTGGTGCTCAGCGAAGGCACCCTCGACAACCTCGGCGACGACGAACTACGCGCGATCCTGCGCCACGAACACTCCCACCTGCGCGCCCGCCACGACCTCATCCTCGAGGCGTTCACCGCCGTCTACGAAGCGTTCCCCCGCGTCGTGCGCTCCGGCTCGGCGCTCGGCTCGGTCAAACTGCTCGTCGAGCTGCTCGCCGACGACTCCGCCGTCCGCAAGACCGGCCCCGCACCGCTGGCCCGCGCCCTCGTCGCCTGCGCCGGCGCCCACACGCCCACCGGTGCCCTCGCCGTCGGCGGACCGAGCACCGTGCTACGCGTGCAGCGCCTCACCGGACCGGGGCCCAACCTCGGCATTTCCGCCGCCGCCTACACCGCCGCCGCCGCCATCCTCGTCGTACCCACCATCGCCGTGGCGGTGCCCTGGCTCACCGAACTGTCCCTGCTGCTCGGCCTCTGAGCCGCGACACGCCGCACCGTTCGGCCCGCCCCGATTTCGATCGGCCCCCGTTTCGGGGGAAGCTGTAGACCATGACCGTCGAACGCACCGAAACACCGCAGGCCCAGATCGGCGTGACCGGACTGGCCGTGATGGGCTCGAACATCGCCCGCAACTTCGCCCGCCACGGCTACACCGTCGCCCTCCACAACCGCAGCATCGCCAAGACCGACGCGCTGCTCGCCGAGCACGGCAGCGACGGCACCTTCGTCCGCACCGAAACCATCGACGAATTCGTCGCCGCCCTCGAAAAGCCGCGCCGCGTCCTGATCATGGTCAAGGCAGGCGACGCCACCGACGCGGTCATCAACGAGCTCGCCGACGCGATGGAACCCGGCGACATCATCATCGACGGCGGCAACGCCCTCTACACCGACACCATCCGCCGCGAAGCCGCCCTGCGCGCCCGCGGCCTGCACTTCGTCGGCGCCGGCATCTCCGGCGGCGAGGAAGGCGCCCTCAACGGCCCGTCCATCATGCCCGGCGGCCCCGCCGAATCGTACGAGGCGCTCGGCCCGCTGCTCGAAACCATCGCGGCCCAGGTCGACGGCACCCCCTGCTGCACCCACATCGGCCCCGACGGCGCCGGCCACTTCGTGAAGATGGTGCACAACGGCATCGAATACGCCGACATGCAGCTCATCGGCGAGGCCTACCACCTGCTGCGCGACGCCCTCGGCTACGACGCCGGGCAGATCGCCGACGTCTTCGCCGACTGGAACACCGGCACCCTCGAGTCCTACCTCATCGAGATCACCGCCGAGGTGCTGCGCCAGACCGACGCCGCCACCGGCAAACCCCTCGTCGACGTCATCGTCGACGCCGCCGAACAGAAGGGTACCGGCCGCTGGACCGTCAAGGCCGCCCTCGACCTCGGCGTCCCCGTCACCGGCATCGCCGAAGCCGTCTTCGCCCGCGCCCTGTCCGGCTCCCGCGACCAGCGCGCCGCCGCCCGCGGCCTTGCCGCCGGCAACCTCGGCGCCGCCCCCACCGACGCCGCGCAGTTCACCGAGGACATCCGCGCCGCCCTGTACGCGTCGAAGATCGTCGCCTACGCGCAGGGCTTCGACCAGATCGCCGCCGGCAGCGCCGAATACGGCTGGAACGTCGACCGCGCCGCGCTCGCAACGATCTGGCGCGGCGGCTGCATCATCCGCGCCCAGTTCCTCAACCGCATCAAAGAGGCCTACGACGCCGACCCGGCCCTGCCCAGCCTGATCCTCGCACCGTACTTCCGCGACGCCATCGAGATCGGCATCGACAGCTGGCGGCGCGTCGTGGTCACCGCCACCCAACTCGGCATCCCCGTCCCGGCCTTCGCGTCGTCGCTGTCCTACTACGACGGGCTGCGCGCCGACCGGCTGCCCGCCGCCCTCACCCAGGGCCAGCGCGACTTCTTCGGTGCCCACACCTACGAGCGCACCGACAAGCCCGGCAAGTTCCACACCCTGTGGAGCGGGGACCGCTCCGAAGTGCAGGCCTGACCCGATGACGGGCACGGCAGTCGCCGTCCTGTGCGCACTCGCCGCCGCCGCGCTCATCGCGGTCGGCAGTGTCGCGCAACAGACCTCGGCCGCTGCCGTGCCCGACACCGACTCCTTCGTCGGCTCGCTGCTGCGCAGCCCCCGCTGGTGGGCGGGCATCCTCGGCGACGGCGGCAGCTACGTACTGCAGGTCATCGCGCTCGTCTTCGGATCGGTGCTGCTCGTCCAGCCCCTGCTCGTCGCGTCACTGCTGTTCGCGTTGCCGCTCGCCGCCGCCACCACCGGCCGCCGCGTCACCCGCACCACCTGGCTACTCGCCGGCGCACTGTGCGCGGCGCTGGCGATCTTCCTGCTCGTCGGCAACCCCAGCGAAGGCACCGGAGATGCCGCCGCCGCCCGCTGGGCGCTGCCGCTCGGAACGGTGCTCGCCGTCACCGCCGCCGCAGTCGTCGTCGCCCTGCTCTCCCCGCGACGGCGGGCACTGTCGTTCGGGATCGCCGCCGGCGTCCTCTACGGCGTGACCAGCGCGTTCACCAAACACGTCACCGACCTCGCCGAACACGGCATCCCGCAACTGCTCGGCTCATGGCAGACCCGGACACTCGTCGCCGCCGGCGCCACCGCGATCTACCTGCAGCAACGCGCCTTCCAGGCCGGATCGCTCACCGCATCGCTGCCCGCCCTGACCGTCGGCGAACCGATCGCCGCGATCGTGCTCGGCATGACTGTGCTCGGCGAACACCTGCGCACCGACGGCCCCGGACGGATCCTCGTCAGCGCCGCCGTCGTCGTGATGCTCGTGACCACCGTGGCGCTCTCCCGCGCCCAGGCCGCCGACACCCCCGCCGACGCCGCGGCTACGCCCGCCCCAGCACCGCCACCAGAAACTCCGCGTCATCGCTGAACGGCCGCAGATCCCAGGTCGACAACCGCACCTGCACCGCCAGACCCGCCTGCTGCGCATCGGCGAAGAACTCCTCGAACGGATACTCACGGCCCGCCCCGAAACCGATCACCCCCCGGCCCTGCGGCGCCAGATGCGCCGCGAAATTGCGCAGCACCGCCACCCGGGTCGACGGCGCCACGAAGGTCATCACATTCCCCGCGCACACGATCACATCGAAATCGGCGTCGACACCGCGGGCCGGCAGATCCAGCTCGGCCAGATCCCCCACCAGCCACCTCGGCCCCGGATGATCCTCCTCCGCCGCCGCGATCAGCACCGGATCGACATCCACCCCGACCACACTGTGCCCGGCCCGATGCAGATAACCGCCGAGCCGGCCCGGCCCGCACCCTGCGTCGAGAATCCGCGCCCCACGCGGCACCATCGCATCGATCAACCGGGCCTCCCCGACAGTGTCCTGCCCCCGGGCGACCATCGCACGGAACCGTTCGACGTACCACGACGAATGCGCCGGATTCTCCGCCACGATCTCCTCCCACCGGCTCGGCACCCGCTCGCCGCCACCGTGTTCCGGACCCTCGCCGCCGCTCATCCACGCTCCTTCGTTCCACCGGGACACCTGCTCGATCCCCACCGTAGGCGCCGCGCCGTCACCGGCACCGCAACACACGGCAACCACCCTCAGTAGAATCGGTACCCGTCGAAACCACTTCCGGCAAGCAGACACCGTCCGCGACCGGACCCGACGAGAGGACACCGGTGCCCGCGGCACCCACAGCCACCCCACCGCCCGACACCTCCTCCCCCTGCACGGAGTGCGACTCCGGGCCGGAAGGATCCTCTATCGGGCCGGGGCACCACCCCGGCCACCGCCCCGCCCGGCAGGACCGCCTCTGATGTCCGTCCTGCTCGATATCGTCGCACTCCTCGGCTTCGTGGCGCTCACCGCAGGCACCGCCCTGTTCGTCGCCGCCGAGTTCTCCCTGACCGCCCTCGAACGCAGCGCCGTCGACGCGCACGCCCACAACGGCGACCGGCGCGCCCGGCAGGTCCAGCACGCGCACCGCACCCTGTCGTTCCAGCTGTCCGGCGCCCAGCTCGGCATCACCATCACCACACTGATCACCGGCTATCTCGCCGAACCGATCCTCGCGCAGTTCTTCACCCCGCTGTTCGACGCGATCGGATTGAGCACCTCCGTCGCCTCGACCGCCTCGCTGGTCCTCGCGCTGCTCATCGCCACGTCCTTCTCCATGGTCTTCGGCGAACTGGTCCCCAAGAACATCGCCATCGCCCGGCCCATGGGCACCGCCCGCGCCACCGCCGGTCTCCAACTGGCGTTCTCCCTGCTGTTCCGCTGGGCGATCCTCGGACTCAACGGCGCCGCCAACCACATCGTGCGGCGCTTCGGCATCGAACCGGCCGAGGAACTGCGCTCGGCGCGTTCCCCGCAGGAGCTCGGTTCGCTGGTGCGCGCCTCGGCCCGCAGCGGCACCCTCGACGAGCACACCGCCCGCCTGGTCTACCGATCCCTGCAGTTCGGGGACCGCACCGCCGAGGACCTCATGACCCCGCGCAGCACCGTCGAGAGCCTCGACCGCAACGCCACCGTCCTCGACCTCATCGAACTGTCCGCCCGCACCGGCTACTCCCGCTTCCCGATCGTCGACGGCGACCTCGACGCCCCGCTCGGCGTCGTGCATGTCAAGCACGCGTTCACCGTGCCCGGCCCGGCGCGCGGCACCACCGCCGTCGGCGCCCTCGCCCGCCTCGTGCCCACCGTGCCGACCAGCCTCGACGGCGACACCGTCATGGAACGGGTGCGCTCGGACGGCATGCAGGTCGCGCTCGTCGTCGACGAATACGGCGGCACCGCCGGACTGATCACCATGGAGGACCTCGTCGAGGAGATCGTCGGCGACGTCCGCGACGAACACGACGAGACCGAACTCGACGCCCACCGCGACGGAGAGGGCTGGTCGTGCACGGGTCTGCTGCGCACCGACGAGCTCGCCCAGCTCACCGGCTACCGCGCCCCCGACGGCGACTACGAGACCCTCGCCGGGCTGATCCTCACCGAACTCGGCCGCATCCCCGAGGTCGACGACGAGATCCAGCTGCCGCTGCGCCGCGGCGAACGCGACCTCACCTGGTACGCGCGCATCCTCGAGATGGACGGGCACCGCATCGACCGGGTGCTGCTCGTGCCCGGCGCCGCCCCCGACCCCGAGAACCCCGACGGCGACAACGGTGACAGGGACGACGCCCCGGCCGCCGACGAGGGGGGTGCGCAGCGATGAGCGACTGGTTCGGAATCGTCCTCGCCGTTCTGCTGCTCGCCGGCAACGCCTTCTTCGTCGGCGCCGAGTTCTCCCTCATCACCGTCCGCCGCGACCGGCTCGAGACGCTGCTCGCCCAGGGCAAGACCCGGGCCCGCACCGTCATCCACGCCGGCGAACACCTCTCGCTCATGCTCGCCGGTTCCCAGCTCGGCATCACGATCTGCTCGATCCTGCTCGGCCGCGTCGCCGAACCGGCCATCGCGCACCTGATCGAGGTGCCGCTGCATGCGGCCGGGGTGCCCGACGCGCTGCTGCACCCCATCGCGTTCACCATCGGGCTCACGATCGTGGTGGTACTGCACATCCTGCTCGGCGAGATGGTGCCGAAGAACATCGCCATCGCCGGCCCGGAACGCGCCGCGATGCTGCTCGTCCCGATCCACCTGCTGTTCATGCGACCCGCCCGGCCGGTCATCGCCTTCTACAACCTGTGCGCCAACGCCACCCTGCGCGCGGCGCGCATCGACCCGAAGGACGAACTCGACACCTCCGTCTCCGCCGTGGAGCTCACGGAGATGATCGGCGAATCCCGCTCCGAGGGGCTGCTCGACGAGGAGGAACACAAGCGCCTCACCCGCGCCCTGGCCACCGGCAACCGCACCGTCGCCGACGTGATGATCCCGCTCGCTCGGGTACGCACCGTCCCGCACACCGGCGCGGGCCCGACCCTCGGCGACGTCGAGCACGCGGTCACCACCACCGGCTTCTCCCGGTATCCCACCCGCCGTCCG
Organism: Rhodococcus sp. IEGM1339; assembly: GCF_050321925.1. Lineage (NCBI taxonomy): Bacteria > Bacillati > Actinomycetota > Actinomycetes > Mycobacteriales > Nocardiaceae > Rhodococcus > Rhodococcus sp. IEGM1339. Next base: position 21,393 of record NZ_JBNQFT010000021.1, on the reverse strand, counting down.
GACGGCACGATCACCGGCTATGTGCACATCAAGGACGTGCTCGATCTGGTGCGGGAACAGTCCACCGGTCCCGAGACCGTCATCCCTGCCGCGGTGATCCGGGAGCTGCCGACCATCGGGATCGGCGACGGTCTCGACGAGGCGCTCGCCGCGCTGCGCCGCAGCAACGCGCATCTGGCCGGGGTGACCGACACCACCGGAGCACTGCGGGGCATCGTCGCGCTCGAGGACCTCGTGGAAGAGTTCGTCGGAACGGTCCGCGACGCCACCCACCGGGTCGCGGATCCGCTGGGCAACCGCCCCCGCACCACCGCACCCCGATCGACCGAACGAGAACCATGACCCGCTCCCTGTCCGTGACCGACCGCCCGGCGATCCTCACCGAGAACGAGTGGACCGCGCGGCGCGACGCCCATCACGCCGCCGTGGACGAGCTGCTCGCCGGGCATCTCGAACGACGCGCCGCCGGCCGCACCCATCCCGTGCACGACTTCCTGTTCACCTACTACAGCCTGCGGCCGAGTCAGCTGCGGCGCTGGCATCCCGGCTACGGCACCGTGCTGCTCGGCGCGGCCGCGGTGCGCGGCTACCGCGACCATCCCGGCTACGAACGGGCCACCGTCGACGGGCAGCCGGGGGTGCGGGTGAGCCGGGAGGTGCTCGACCGACGCGCCGACACCGTCGACTTCGTCGCGGGGCTGCTCACCGCGACCTCCTCCCGGCCGCCGCAGCTCGGCTGCTTCGGATTGCACGAATGGGCGATGGTGTACCGGGCGGGAGCCGACGGGGTGCGGCACTCGTCGGTGCCGTTGCGGCTCGGCCATACCGGAACCGACACAGTGGTGGAATCAATGCAGCTCCGATGTACCCATTACGATGCGTTCCGGTTCTTCACCCCCGACGCCGTCCCACGCAACGCCACCGAACTGACCCGCGACCAGCAGGTACGCACCGAGCAACCCGGCTGTCTGCACGCCGGCATGGATCTGTACAAGTGGGCGTACAAGCTGCTGCCCCTGACGGATTCGGAGCTGACGGTGCGGTGCCTGCGACACGCGTCCGCAGCCCGTGAATTGGACATGCGGGCGAGCCCGTATGATCTCGAGGACTACGGCTACTCGCCCATCAGGATCGAGACTGCCGCAGGACGCGCACAGTACGTCCGCGAGCAGTCGGCGCTCACCCGTCGCGCCGCAGCTCTGAGAGAAGAGCTGGTGAATCGATGTACCGTCCTGCAGACGCACAGAACCACTGCGTCCGTTACTACCGGCGGGTAACATAATCGACGATTCCGTGTGGCCGGGACGTTTCCGGCCGCACAGCAACCGGAAAGAGTGAGGGTGATGACAGAACGCGTGCAGGTCGGCGGACTCCAGATCGCGCAGGTTCTCTACGACTTCATCAACAACGAGGCCATCCCCGGCAGCGGGGTCGACGCGGACACCTTCTGGGCGGGTACCGACAAGATCGTCCACGACCTCGCCCCCAAGAACCGGGCACTGCTCGCCAAGCGTGACGACCTCCAGGCCAAGATCGACGGCTGGCACCGCGACCGCGCCGGACAGCCCCACGACCCCGTCGCCTACAAGGCCTTCCTCGAAGAGATCGGCTACCTCGTCCCCACCCCCGAACCGTTCACCATCGGCACCGAGAACGTCGACACCGAGATCGCCGAGACCGCCGGTCCGCAGCTCGTCGTGCCCGTCCTCAACGCCCGCTTCGCGCTCAACGCTTCCAACGCGCGGTGGGGATCGCTCTACGACGCGCTCTACGGCACCGACGTCATCCCCGAAGAGGGCGGCGCCGAGAAGGGCACCGGCTACAACAAGGTCCGCGGCGACAAGGTCATCGCCTGGGCCCGCGACTTCCTCGACAAGGCCGCACCCCTCGCGCAAGGCTCGCACGCCGACTCCACCGGCTACAGCATCGACGGCACCGAACTGAAAGTCACCCTCGAGGGCGGCACCGTCACCGGACTCGCCCAGCCCGACAAGCTCGTCGGCTACCTCGGCGACAAGGCCACCCCCTCCTCGGTGCTGCTGCGCAACCACGGTCTGCACATCGAGATCCAGATCGACCCCGAATCCCCCATCGGCAGCACCGACGCCGCCGGCGTCAAGGACGTCGTCCTCGAATCCGCCGTCACCACCATCATGGACTTCGAGGACTCCGTCGCCGCCGTCGACGCCGACGACAAGGTCGTCGGCTACCGCAACTGGCTCGGCCTCAACCGCGGCGACCTGTCCGAGTCCTTCGACAAGGGCGGCAAGACCCTCACCCGTAAGCTGAACCCGAACCGCGTCTACACCGCCCTCGACGGCAGCGACCTCGAACTGCACGGCCGCTCCCTGCTGTTCGTCCGCAACGTCGGGCACCTCATGACCAACCCCGCCATCCTCGACCGCGACGGCAACGAGGTCCCCGAAGGCATCCTCGACGCGCTCATCACCAGCCTGTGCGCCATCCACGGTCTGCACATCGACGAGGACCACGGCCCGCTCGCCAACAGCCGCACCGGCTCGATCTACATCGTCAAGCCCAAGCAGCACGGCCCCGAGGAATCCGCCTTCACCACCGAACTGTTCGGCCGCGTCGAAGAGGTCCTCTCCCTGCCCACCAACACCCTCAAGGTCGGCATCATGGACGAGGAGCGACGCACCACCGTCAATCTCGCCGCCTGCATCAAGGCCGCCTCCGACCGCGTGGTGTTCATCAACACCGGCTTCCTCGACCGCACCGGCGACGAGATCCACACCTCCATGGAGGCCGGACCCGTCGTCCGCAAGGCCGCCATGAAGCAGCAGCGCTGGATCGCCGCCTACGAGGACTGGAACGTCGACACCGGCCTCGCCTGCGGCCTGCAGGGCAAGGCCCAGATCGGCAAGGGCATGTGGGCCATGACCGACCTCATGCGCGACATGGTCGAGCAGAAGATCGGCCAGCCCAAGGCCGGCGCCAACACCGCCTGGGTGCCCTCACCCACCGGAGCCACCCTGCACGCCACCCACTACCACGAGGTCGACGTCTTCGCGGTCCAGAACGAGCTCCAGGGCAAGAGCCGCGCCACCGTGGACGACATCCTCACCATTCCCCTCGCCGAGAACCCCAACTGGTCCGCCGAGGAGAAGCGCGAAGAACTCGACAACAACTGCCAGTCCATCCTCGGCTACGTCGTGCGCTGGATCGACCAGGGCGTCGGCTGCTCCAAGGTCCCCGACATCCACGACGTCGCGCTCATGGAGGACCGCGCCACCCTGCGCATCTCCAGCCAGCTCCTCGCCAACTGGATCCGCCACGACGTCGTCACCGCCGACGACGTCGTCGCCTCCCTCGAGCGCATGGCCCCCGTCGTCGACCGGCAGAACGAAGGCGACCCCGGCTACCGGCCGCTCGCCCCGAACTTCGACGACAGCATCGCCTTCCAGGCCGCCAAGGAACTCATCCTCGAAGGCACCACGCAGCCCAGCGGCTACACCGAGCCGATCCTGCACCGCCGTCGCCGCGAGTACAAGGCCAAGTACGCCTGACCCGCACACCGACACCACAGGGCCCCGATCCACACGGATCGGGGCCCTGCCCGTCCCCGCACCGCGCGGCGGAGCCGGATCACATCCCGCCCCTCACTAGACTCGACCATCGGATCGACGAACGAAACGAGGCGGACACGACGTGAGCGGGCGACATCGCGGTAGCGGACGACGAGGAATCAGCACCAGCGTCATCGTGGTCACCCTAGGCGTAGTACTCTCCCTGCTCGCGGTCCTCGGCTGGTTCCGCCTCCGCGACAACATCGACAACCAGGCCACCGCCGCCGCCGAAACCTGCGTCGAAGGCGACACCGTCCTGCACATCGCCGCCGACCCCCTCATCGCCCCCGCCCTCACCGAACTCGCCGAACAATGGACCGACGGCGGCGTCCGCGTCATCCGCGACCACTGCGTCACCGCCGAGATCACCGCCGTCGACAGCCTCGCCGCCGCCGACACCCTCGGCACCGACGCCTGGGATCCGACGCTCGGCCCCGAACCCGCCCTGTGGGTACCCCTCGACACCCGTATGAGCGCCCGCGCCGCCGACGCCATCGACGGCACCCCCCGATCCCTCGCCACCTCCCCGGTCGTGCTCGCCGTCCCCACCGACCTCGGCCGCGCCCTCACCACCGCCACCGTCCGCTGGCAGGACCTGCCCCGACTCCAGAACGACCCCGCCGCCATGCGCGAGAGCGGACTCGACATCTGGGGCACCCTCGGCCTCGCCCTGCCCACCGGCACCCAGACCCACGCCACCACCCTCGCCCTCGAAGCCGTCACCGCCGCCACCACCGGCATCGGCGCCGGACCGGTCACCCTCGAACAGGCCGCCACCCCCGCCGCCATCACCGCCGTGAGCACCCTCGCCCTCGGCGCCGACACCCTCGGCGCTGTCGGTACCACCGCCGACACCCTCGCGGCGCTCGGCACCCACCCCGACACCGCGGCCCCGATCCACGCCGTGCCGGTCATCGAACAGCAACTGCACCGCGCCCTCACAGATGGACAGGTCCGCGGCCTCACCGGCCACCTGCCGATCGGCGTCGCGCCCGTCGTCGACTTCCCCACGGCCGTCGTCGACGCCCCCTGGGTCGACGAGACGCTCGCCCGCGCCGCCGCGGAGTTCACCGACTACGCGCGGCGCCCCGAGCAGGCCGGAATCCTCACCGCCCACGGTTTCCGCACCGCCGACGCCGTCCCCGAACCCGCCGGGGAACTTCCGCTGCCCCGCGTCGACACCGTCCTCGCCCCCGCCGACCCCACCGTCGACGACGTCCTCGTCGCACTGCGTCTCGCCCCGGTGTCCCCGCGCAAGGTCACGATGGTCGTCGACACCTCCACCTCCATGGGCACCCCCGCCGGCGACGGCACCCGCCTCACCGCGACCGCAGGCGCCGTACGCGAGGCCATGCGTCGCGCGTCCATCAACTCGGTGATGGGCATGTACGTCTTCGCCGACACCCCCGAGGGACACCGCGTCGCCGTCATCCGCGACGGGCTCACCGCAGCCAAGCGCGCGGCGATGTCCTCGATCCTCGACGACATCGATCTCGTCGACCGCGAACCCGTCTACGCCACTCTCACCGCCGCCTACCGCGACGCCGTCGACAACTACGACCCGGGCCGACCGAACTCCGTGCTCGTCGTCGTCGACAGCGACGACCCCGACGAAGCAGCCGCCCGCGACCTGCGCGCCGCGATCGATGAACTCTCGTCCCCCGACACCCCCGTGCGGATCGACGTCGTCGTCCTCGGCGACCGAGCCGACCTCGTCCTCGAACAGGCCGCGGAAGCCACCGACGGCAGCCTCACCGTCGTCGACACCACCGACCCCGCCGATCTCACCGACCTCCTCCGAAAGCTGACGTCCTGACGTGCTCCGACTTCTCGTCGTGGGGGTCTTCCTTGCCCTCCTCACCTACCTGCTGCATCGACGACTCGTCCGGGCACCCGGCCTGCCGCGACCTGCCGCACTCGCCGCCGATCTCGTCCTCGTCGTCCTGTTCGTGCTCACGCTCGGCGCCTCCGAGGTGGGCACGGTGCTCGATCCTGCCTGGGCCCGCCCCATCGGGTTCCTCGGCTGGAGTTGGTTGGCGGTGGTGCTGTACCTGATGCTCGGGCTCCTGCTCATCGGAGTCGCGTTGTTCGTCGCCCGCCTCGCCCGACGCGGGCAACCCCGGCCGATCACCGAGGACGGCACCGTCGAGACCCCGCGACGGGGGCTGCGTATCGCGACCGCCGTGCTCGTCGTGGCCGCGGTCGCCGCCGTCGGATACGGCACGATCGAGGCCGACCGGCCGCAGATCGTCACTGTGCCCGTCGCCCTGCAGGACCTGCCTGCCGGCTTCGACGGTGCCCGCATCGCGCTCGTCACCGACCTGCACGTCGGACCCTCCCGCGGAGCCGACTTCGTGCAAGGTGTCGTCGACCTCGTCGCCGAGGAGCAACCCGACCTGATCGTGCTCGGCGGCGACCTCGCCGACGGCACCGTCGAACTCGTCGGCTCCGATCTCGAACCGCTCCGGCAACTGCAGGCCCCGCTCGGGGTGTACGGCGTCAGCGGCAACCACGAGTACTACTCCGACGACGCCGAATCGTGGCTGAACCACTGGGAGACGCTCGGTGTACGCACCCTGCGGAACGACCATGTCGTCCTCGAGCGGGACGGCGACGTCGTCGCGCTCGCCGGCGTCCACGACTACACCGCCCCCGAACCGCACCACCCCGACATGCCCGCCGCCCTCGCCGGCATCGCGGACGGTACCCCGGTGATCCTCGCCGCCCACCAGCCGCGGCACGTCGACGAGGCACGCGAGCTCGGAGTCGACCTGCAACTGTCCGGGCACACCCACGGCGGACAGATGTGGCCGCTGCGGCCGTTCGTCTCCCTGGCCAACCCGACCGTCACCGGACTCGACCGCTTCGGCGACACGCAGATCTACACGTCCCAGGGCACCGGCGCGTGGGGACCGCCAGTGCGGGTCGGCACTCCACCGGAGATCTCCGTCCTCGAGCTGACCGCCGCGAACTGACGGTCTTGTCTTAATGGCTCGGTGAGTTTCGTTGTAGGCAGGGAGACAGTTCTGGATTTTTATGATTTCCGTATCGTTCGGATTTATCCTATCGATGACGATGGCCGACGGACGTGTCCGTCGGCCATCCCCGGCATCAGCCGCTGTACGCCTCCAGGGGCGGGCACGCGCACACCAGGTTCCGGTCGCCGTGTGCGCCGTCGATACGCCGCACCGCCGGCCAAACCTTGGCTCGGCTCTTCCCCATCGGGAACACCGCGATCTCCCGCGAATACGGGTGGTTCCACTCGCCCACCAGGCATTCCGCGGTGTGCGGAGCGCCGCGCAGCGGATTGTCGTCCACCGGCCACTCCCCTGCCCCGACCCGGTCGATCTCACCGCGGATCGAGATCATCGCGTCGATGAACGCGTCGAGTTCGGCGATGTCCTCGCTCTCGGTGGGCTCGACCATGAGGGTGCCGGCCACCGGGAAGCTCATCGTCGGCGCGTGGAAGCCGTAGTCGGCCAGACGCTTCGCGACGTCGTCGACCGTCACCCCCGTCGCCTTCGTCAGCGGACGCAGATCGAGGATGCACTCGTGGGCGACCATGCCGGTCTCCCCCGTGTACAGCACCGGGAAGTACTCGTCGAGACGACGCGCGATGTAGTTGGCCGACGCGATCGCCGTCAGCGACGCGCGACGCAGCCCCTCGGCACCCATCATCTTGATGTACGCCCAGGTGATCGGCAGGATCGACGCCGATCCGTAGGGCGCCGCCGAGACCGGTCCCGCCCCCCCGAGTCCCGGCTCCGCCGGATGGCCCGGCAGGTACGGTGCCAGATGCGAACGGACGCCGATCGGGCCGACACCCGGACCGCCGCCACCGTGCGGGATGCAGAACGTCTTGTGCAGGTTCAGGTGGCTCACATCGCCCCCGAACTTGCCCGGCCGCGCCAGACCCACGAGAGCGTTGAGGTTGGCACCGTCGATGTACACCTGACCGCCGGCGTCGTGCACGGCACCGCAGATGTCGGCGATGTCGTGCTCGTACACACCGTGCGTGGACGGATAGGTGATCATGATCGCGGCCAGGCGCGCACCGTGGTCGGCGATCTTGGCGCGCAGGTCGTCGAGATCGACATCCCCGTTCGGGCGGCACGCGACGACCTCGACACGCATGCCCGCCATCACGGCGGATGCGGCATTGGTGCCGTGCGCGCTCGACGGGATCAGGCAGATGTCCCGATCGGTGTCGCCGCGATCGAGGTGGTAGTGACGGATCGCGAGCAGACCCGCGTACTCGCCCTGGCTGCCGGCGTTGGGCTGCAGGCTCACGGCGTCGTACCCCGTCACCGCGGCGAGCCAGCCTTCGAGGTCGGCGATGAGGCGGCGGATCCCCGCCGTCTGATCCGCCGGAGCGAAGGGGTGAAGACCCGCGAACTCGGGCCAGGTGATGGCTTCCATCTCGGCGGCGGCGTTGAGCTTCATCGTGCACGAGCCCAGCGGGATCATCGTCCGGTCGAGGGCGAGGTCCTTGTCGGACAGGCGCCGCAGGTAACGCATCATCGCGGTCTCGGTGCGGTAGCGGGTGAACGCCGCATGCTGCAGGAACTCGCTGGTGCGGGCAAGGGCCTGCGGCAGCGCCGTTCCCTCGGCGGCGTCCCCGGCGGTGACGCCGAAGGCGCGCAGGACCGCGTCGACGTGCGCCGCGGTGGTGGCCTCGTCGCACGAGATCGACACGTGATCGTCGTCGACCCGGTGCAGGTTGATGCCGGCCTCGAGGGCGGCGGCGAGCACGGCGTCGACACGCCCCGGGACGCGCACGAGGACGGTGTCGAAGAACTCATCGTGGACAACCTCGACGCCACCGGCGCGCAGACCGTCGGCGAGGCGGCGGGCGTGCCCGGCGACGCGGCGGGCGATGCCGGTGAGGCCTTCGGCGCCGTGGTACGAGGCGTACATGGCCGCGAGCACGGCGAGGAGCACCTGGGCGGTGCAGATGTTGCTGGTGGCCTTCTCACGGCGGATGTGCTGCTCACGGGTCTGCAACGCGAGGCGGTAGGCCGGGTTGCCGTCCGCGTCCACCGAGACACCGACGAGGCGTCCGGGCAGGGTGCGGGTGTGGGCGCTACCGACGGCGAGGTAGCCGGCGTGCGGCCCGCCGAAGCCCATCGGCACACCGAACCGCTGGGTGGTGCCGAAGCACGCGTCGGCACCCTGCTCCCCGGGCGGGGTGATCAAGGTCATGGCCAGCAGGTCGGCGCCGATGGCGACGAGCGCGCCGCGGCCGTGGGCCGCCGCGATGATCGGAGCGGCGTCGATGATGCGGCCCGAAGCGCCGGGCACCTGGAGGATCACGCCGAAGAACTCGCCCTCGGGAAGTCCGTCGGCAGCGAGGTCGACGGTGACGATCTCGATACCGAGCGGTTCGGCGCGGGTCGCCAGCACCGCGGCGGTCTGCGCGAACAGGTCGACGTCGACGACCAGGCGCGGGCTCTTGGACTTGCGGTTCGCGCGGCGCAGCAGGGTCATGGCCTCGGCAGCGGCGGTGGCCTCGTCGAGCATCGACGAGTTCGCGATCTCCATGCCGGTCAGGTCGGCGACCATGGTCTGGAAGTTCAGCAGCGCCTCGAGGCGTCCCTGGCTGATCTCCGGCTGGTAGGGGGTGTAGGCCGTGTACCAGGCGGGGTTCTCGATGATGTTGCGCAGCAGCACGGGCGGCGTGAGCGTGTCGTAGTAGCCGTGGCCGATCATCGACGTCGCCACGGTGTTCTGCGACGCGAGTGCCTTCAGTTCGGCGAGTACGTCGTGCTCGGAGCGGGGCGCGTCGAGGACGTCGAGGCCGGTCGGCACGTTGTCTGCACGGTCGTCGAGGATGGCGGCCGGCACCGCGGCGGTGGCGAGGGCGTCGAGGGAATCGACTCCCACGACGTCGAGGATCCGGTTCAGGCCGGCGGTGTCGGGGCCGATGTGGCGATCGGCGAAGTTCGAGGTGACGGCATCTGTCATCGCAGCTCCCGGGCTGGTCGGCGAGGTCCACATGCGCGCGGTCGCGCGAGGTGGTTCCTCCCCCTCTGTCGTGAGCTCGCGGAGCGAGCGCCTGAGAGATTCGGCCGGCCAGAGCCTTTCCCCGTGGGCGGGCGGGTGCTCCCGCCACTTTCCAGAGACGTCGGAGCTCACGCGGTCCCGGTTGCCTGAGAGATTGACGGGGAGGTGCTGCTCCTTCGGCGCCCGGCTCGGTGTCCGGGTCTCTCCCGCGTGATGGCGACGCGTCTTCGAGTCTAGTTCACGTCGCGGGGTCGAAATACCGCAGGTGCGGAAAGTGCCGCCGGCGGTGGAGTGGAGCGGTCATGTGGTCGGCCGATGCGACATCAGTGGTGTGGTCAGCCGATGCGGCGGTTGATGCGTTCGCGGCGACGCGACGCCAGTTCGTCCTCGGGGCGTTCCTCGACGCCGCCGCCGTCGGCGCGTTCGGCGGGGAAATCGGCGATGCTGCCGGTGAGCTCGCGCATCGCGCCGCTCACCGCGATCCCGAAGACGCCCTGCCCGCCCTGCAGCAGGTCGACGACCTCTTCGGGCGACGTACATTCGTAGACGGTGGTGCCGTCGGAGAAAAGAGTGATCTTCGCGAGGTCGCCCACCCCACGGCTGCGGAGATGGTCGACGGCGACGCGGATGTTCTGCAGCGAGACGCCGGTGTCGAGCAGGCGCTTGACGATCTTGAGGACGAGGATGTCCTTGAACGAGTACAGCCGTTGGCTACCGGAACCGGCAGCCCCGCGGATGGACGGTACGACCAGATTCGTGCGGGCCCAGTAGTCGAGCTGGCGGTAGCTGATTCCTGCGATCTGGCAGGCGATGGGCACGCGGTAGCCGACGAGCTCGTCGGGCGCCGAGTTGTCCGGAAACAGGCCCGGTTGGATCTCGTCGGTCTCGTTCGTCCGCGGCGCCGGATTCGAGCGATCGCCGGAATCGACGCCGAGTGGCTGTCCCTTCGTCCGATCTCGCACTACTGACTCCCTCTCGCGCGCCCAGTTCTGCCTCGCAACGATCGATTGGTGGATCCCCCGACCACATCCGATCATCGAGCCCTCCCAGGCTCACCGAGTCATCCCTGGCGGATCAACTCAGCGTACGCTCCGGTGTTGGGCGTCGGGCTGCGACACGCCGACCGGAAGGCAACGTTCGACATTACTACCGTCACGGCCGACGCGCGCGCCAACGCTCGTCGCCGTGCGACGGACGGCGCTCAGCCGTCCGTCGCCTTGAAATCGTCGGGCGAGACGGAGTCGAGGAACTCCTTGAACTTCTCGACCTCGTCCTCCCGTTCGTCGGGCATGACCAGTCCCGCCTCGGTGAGCACCGGTTCCTCGACGTGGACCGGCGCGCCGATGCGCAAGGCCACCGCGACCCCGTCGGAGGGCCGGCAGGAAACACGCATCCCTCCGTCGAAGACCAGATCCGCGTAGAACGTCCCTTCGCGCAGGTCGACGATGCGCACCTCGCGGAGGTTGCGACCGAACGCCTCGAGGAGGTTCTTGATCAGGTCGTGGGTCAGCGGCCGTGCCGGTTCGACCCCCTGCTGTTCGAGGGCGATGGCGGTCGCTTCGTTCTGCCCGATCCAGATCGGCAGATACCGATCGCCGTCGACCTCCCGCAGCAGGAGGACAGGCTGGTTCTGCGGCTGTTCGATACGAATCCCTACTATCCGCATCTCGCTCATCGCGATGCCTCCGTCCTGCTGCTCGTCGGTGGTGGGACCACCCGACAGGTACTGCCTGGAATTCTAGTGTCCTCCAGCGCATCCGTCAGGTGCCGTAGGTCACCACCTGACGGAGGGCCGTGGTCGCACTCGACGACGAATTCGTCGCCTAACGGTCGAGGGCTCCTTGCACCGCCGCTTTCACCAGGCAGGTGTGCAATGTCAACGACAGTGCGGCCAGTTCGCGCACCATCTCCTCGGCGCGCTGCCGTGCCCCGGCGTCGCGGCCCTTCGCGATCGGGCCGGCGATCTGAGCGACGAGCGCGGCCTCGCGGTCGGCGGCGAGCTTGAACGCCCGCAGGTGCCGAACCTCGAGGCCGAACTCCGCCATCGCCTTCGCCGTGCGGGCGAGCAGCACCGCGTCCTCGTCGAAGAAACCGGCCGGGCCCGGCTTGAGCAGGCCCGCCCCCACCAGCTCGGTGAGGAAGGCCGCGTCGATCCCGGCACGGGTGCACAGATCCTCGCGGCTCACCCGGATCTCGCGATCGGTGCGCAGATCCTCCGGCGAGACCTCGCCGCGGGCCACCGCCAGCGGACGCGGCCGGGTGATCCGGGTCTCGACCGATCCCACCGTGGCGGCGCCGCGGTCGATCGCCTCGAGCTGCTCCTTGATCACCTTGAGCGGAAGGTACTGATCGCGCTGCGCGGTGAGCACGTACCGCAGACGCTCGCAATCGGCGATCGAGAAGCGGCGGTAGCCCGAGGGTGTGCGTTCCGGGCTGATCAGTCCCTCGGCCTCGAGGAACCGGATCTTCGAGATCGTCACGTCCGGAAATTCCGGACGCAGGCGGTCGAGCACCGACCCGATCGACATTCCGGCCGGCGCCGGCTGGCGGGCCGCGGTCATCAGCTACCTGCGCCCTGGTTACCTCGCGGACCGGTCAGGAACACCAGCCGGAACTTGCCGATCTGCACCTCGTCGCCGTTCGCGAGAACGGCGGAGTCGACCGGCTCGCGGTTGACGTAGGTGCCGTTGAGGCTTCCCACGTCGACGACCTGGAATTCGCCCTCGTCCTGGCGGAACTCGGCGTGCCGACGGCTGACGGTCACGTCGTCGAGGAAGATGTCGCTGTCGGGATGCCGACCCGCCGAGGTGGTGGGCTGGTCGAGCAGGAAGCGCGATCCTGCATTGGGCCCCCGCTTGACGACCAGCAGCGCCGATCCGGCGGGCAGGCCCTCGACACCCGAGACGGGCGCTTCGGTGGTGGCCGAACCCGCGCCCTCCACTTCGTTCAGGAAGTCGGCGCGAAATACCGAAGTGGTCTCTGCAGGAGTCTCCTCGTAACCCGCGTTGCCGTTCTCGCTCACCGTTTCTCCTTATCCGTTCGACCACCCGGGTGATCCCGGACGGCCGCTGATTCGTTCGCCCCGTTCAGGTCCGACACGGCACACGCCATATCCGACCGTACCCCGCTCGGGGGTACTGACGCAGACAGTCGCGGTCACGTTACCTGTCGGGTCCGTCAGCCTTCCGTGATCCCGCGGTAACCTTCCGCGTCGAGCGTCTCCGCGAGCGCCTCGTCGAGGTCGTTCTCGCTGCCCATCTCCACGTCGACGAGCCAGCCGTCCTCGTACGGGCTGCTGTTGACCAGTTCGGGATTCGCGTCGAGTTCCATGTTGACGGCGGTCACCTTCGCGGTCAGCGGCGCGAACACGTCCGACACGCTCTTGGTGGACTCGACCTCTCCGAAGGACTCGCCGGCGGCGATCTCGGCGCCCGCCTCGGGCAGCTGCACGAAGACCACGTCGCCGAGTTGGGACTGTGCGTAGTCGGTGATCCCGATGCGCACGGTCGTCGCGCCCGTCCTGCGCACCCACTCGTGCTCGGGGGTGTACCGCAGATCCTCGGGTGTCGCGAAATCGGTCAAGACTGGTCCTTTCGGAGACGACGTTCGACCGGAACGTCGGATTCAGTTACCGGGCTGAGAGTATTGGCGTGGCTCGATCTCCCGCAAGGCGGACACCTCCACCTGCGGAGACTGTTCTACGGACAATGATCCGCCCGCACGGGCGACCGTGTCGACCACTCCGCCGGGAATGTTCAGCGCGGCGGCGAGAGTCGGTCCGTCACCGATGGCGGTGACGGTGTACGGAGCATCGAGTCGGCGGTCGTCGACGACGATGTCGCCGCCCGGTCCGGTGACCCACGAATCGACCCCGATGCGCACGGTCTCACCGTTCGCCCCGGCGATCTGCATCGTGTCGGCACCCGCCGCGCGCAGCTCCTGGATCATGTCGAGCAGCACCTCCGATCCGACACCCTCGCGCGGATCGTCGACGGTGAGAACCACTCCGGGCCCGGTGGCGGGTTCGGTGCCGAGTTGCGCCGACAGCGTGTACAGGCGCGTGCGGGCTTCCTCGAGTGCCGCTTCCGAGCCTTCCTGTTCGAGACTCGAGAGGGTGCGCTCGAGTTCGGTGATCTCCTGGCGGAGAGCGGCTTCGCGGCGATTGAGGTTGTCGAGCAGCACGAGCAGGTCCGCAGGGCGCGCCGAGTCGAGGTCGTCGCCGGTATCGGTCGTACGCACCTGGGTGGCGATGCCGGCGCCGAGCAGGACGACGAGAATCGCCGCGAGGACGAGAAAGACGCGTTGCGATCGGGTGGCGCGCGCAGTGCCGGTTTCGGGCGTTGCGCCGGTGTCGGGTGCGGGGCGGGGTTGTTGCGGTTCGGTCACGGTCAGGCCCCGAACAGGCGACGACGTAGGGCTGCAGCGTTTCCGAAGATACGGATGCCGAGGACGACGATGACCGCGGTCGACAACTGGGTGCCCACGCCGAGCTGGTCGCCGAGCCACACGATCAGGGCGGCGACGAGGACGTTGAAGACGAACGACACCACGAACACCTTCGCGTCGAAGATGTCGTCGAGATAGGCGCGTAGACCGCCGAAGACCGTGTCGAGCGCGGCGACCACCGCGATGGGCAGGTAGGGCTGCACGACATCGGGTACCTGTGGGCTGAACACGATTCCGGCGCCGATCCCGATCGCCAGTGCGAGCACCGCGTAGAGCGCGTGACCGTGTTCGAGTCGCTTCACCTGTACCCCGTTTCTCCACTGCTGCCGAGTTTCCGGACCGTGGCGGCCGGAAACTCGAGATCATCCTCCTCTGCGAGGGTGAATCCCACCCCGTAGAGCTGCTGTATCCCCGCGATGCGCAGGTAGGCGTCGCTGACGACGAAGGTCGTCTGCAGTCGGGAGGGAGATCCCACCGCCGAGACCGTGTACGGGGAGAATACGGGCCGGTTGTCGACGAGCATCGCTCCCCCGGCCTGCCGGATGGTCACCCCGGGACCCACCCGCACGCCCCCGACCTCTACGGCCTCCGCACCGGCCGCCCACAGCGCGTTGACGACCGACTGCAGGTCGCGGTCGAGGACGAGCGCGGTGGGTCGGTCCTCGATTCGCGCCGCATCCGACAGGTTCGGTCGCGCGGTGGGTTCGGTGAGGGTGACCGTGATCCCCGGACCGCGCACCGGTGTTGCCGCGGCTGCGGCCTCGGCGTCGCGGAGTCGGTCGAGGATGGTCGCGCCGTCGCCTCCGTCGGAGAACAGGGCGGTGCGTCGTTCGTCGACCGCGGCACCGAGTTCGTCCCGCTGTGCAGTGAGCGCGGTGATGCGTTCATCCCCTGCCCGGAGGGAGTCGAGGATCTCGGCGCGGGTGCTGTCGGTGCCGGCCTGCACGTCGGCGTTGTGCGCGTACGCGATGCCGATCACGAGGCCGGCGAGGAGAACTCCGGCGCCGAGCCACGCGCGCGACGCGCTCGGAGAGGTGCTCGAGCGCCCCGCAGCCCGGTCCGCGGCGGACGCAGCGTAGCCGGGGTCGAGATGATCCTCGAGGAGCGACTTCAGGAGCGAGGGCACCGGATTGCGCCGGATGCGTTCCCACGCGCGGCTCATCGGATCACCGCCCGGCCGGCACGGTCCGTGCCGTCACGACGGCCTGCCCGAGGTACAGCAGGCCGGTCCACACGTACAGTACGGTCCCCCAGATCAGGGCGGCCCAGCCGAGCGGTCCGGTGATCGGCTCCGAGGCGGGCACGGCGACGGCCCCGAGCATCAGCGGCAGCGCGCACATGAGCAGGAAGGTGGCGCCCTTGCCGAGGTAGAGCACGTCCGGCGGGGACAGTTCCCGGCGCCGGTAGACGGCCAGGGTCGGCGCCAGGACGAGTTCGCGGCCGACGAGGATCACCGCGATCCACCAAGGCACGATGTCGCGCGCCACGAGGGCGACGAGGGTGGCCACGATGTAGAGGCGGTCGACGGCGGGATCGAGAAGGGCTCCGAGGCGGGAGGTCTGGTCGAGCAGCCTGGCGAGTTTGCCGTCGGCCCAGTCGGTGATGCTACTCGCGGCCAGCAGGATCAGCGCCCAGACGTCGGCGTGGGCGACGAGGATGAGATAGAGGAAGACGGGCACACCCAGCAGCCGGACGAAGCTGAGGACGTTCGGCGCGGTGAGGATGCGGTCCGATCCGCGCGCGTCGGCGGTTCCGGTCGCATCGGTCATGGTGGGGCCGCTCCGTGTTCTCGTGAGGTCGTTCTCGTGATGCCCGCCGGAGTTCCGTTCGGGCGCGGAGTCCAGCCTTCCACAGCCGCGCGAGCGGAGATTCCGGGGTGTCAGCGCCAGGCGAAGACCGGCTGCTCGAGACCGTCGATGCGGGTGGCCCGCCGGCGCAGCACGACTTCGCGGAATTGGTAGACCACCGCGGCGGTCGGTGCGTGCACGAGGTGACCGCGGAAGGGCCACTGGATCACCGGCTTGTCGGATTCGGGGATGGTGACGAAGCGCGGGTCGACGTCGAGTTCGTCGGTGGTGACGGCGAAGAGCACGTCGACCTCGTCGGGGCTGGGCTTCAGATCGCTCACCGCTGTGTCCGACCACACGACGAACGGTGACATGACGTAACCGGAGCGGGTGATGTAGTCGTCGAGCCGGCCGAGGACGGACTCGGGGCCGAGGTCGATTCCGAGTTCCTCGTGCAGCTCGCGCAGGGCGGCCTCCTCGGGCTGCTCCCCCTCGTCCAGACGTCCGCCCGGCAACGCGAACTGGCCGGGATGTGCCCGCAGACGGGTCGGTCGCCGTGTGAGGGGCATGACGGGGTTACCGTTCCCGTCGTCGAGCACCGCCACGACGACGGCTGCGTGCCGGCGGCCGTCGAGCGGCAGTCGGCGCGAATCGAACGCGTCCAGCGCGTCGCGGACGTTGTCTCTGTCGAGAGGATGAGCAGCGGGCATGGGTCGACAGTAGTTCGTCACAACTGCCCCGGCGGCTAGGCGCATGCCCTGGCCGGTGTCGGTGACACCGGCCTCGAAGGGGGGAGTTCTGAATATTTATGGTTTCCGTGCAGTCCGGATTATCTGCGTGGGGTGGGAGTTCTCCGAACACGGATCCCCACCCGCGGTCATAGTGGGAGCCGACGGAAAGGAGCTCGATGAACGACGTGCCCGCCGGCCTCGACCTCGATGCGCTCGATGCCTATGTGCAGACCTCCGCCCCCGACCTGTTCTCCGGTCCCCTCCGCGCGCGCCTGATCAGCGGCGGACGCTCGAATCTCACCTACGAGGTGACCGACGGCGATCGGCGGCTGGTGTTGCGCCGTCCCCCACTCGGACACGTCCTCGCGACCGCACACGACATGGCTCGCGAGTACCGCGTCATCTCCGCGCTCGCCGGCACCGCGGTACCGGTCCCCCGCTCGCATCTGCTGTGCGAGGACGATTCGGTGCTCGGCGCGCCCTTCTATCTCATGGATCTGGTCGTGGGGACGCCCTATCGCACCGCGGAGCAACTCGAACCGCTCGGCGCCGAGCGCACGCGCGTGATCTCCGAGCGGATGGTCGACACCCTGGCCGCCCTGCACGCGGTGGACCCGGCGACCGTGGGACTCGAGGACTTCGGCCGCCCCCAGGGCTTCCTCGAGCGGCAGGTGCGGCGCTGGACCACCCAGCTCGAGAACTCGCACAGCCGGGACCTCGACGGCGCCGACGAGCTGCACCGGCTGCTCGTCGACAATCTGCCGGGCGACGGCGAGGTGGGCATCGTGCACGGCGACTACCGGCTCGACAACGTTCTCGTCGACGACGACGACAAGGTGGTCGCGGTGCTGGACTGGGAGATGGCCACGCTCGGCGATCCCCTCACCGATGTGGCGTTGCTGCTGGTGTACCAGCGGCTGGCGCGGGAGAACACGGAGTTCCCCGTGTCGACGGTGTCCCGCGCTCCGGGCTTCCTCGGCGACGACGAACTGCTTGCCCGGTACGAGGCCGCCGGTGGACGCGACCTGTCGGACATGGCGTTCCACCTCGCCCTGGCCTACTACAAGCTCGCGGTGATCCTCGAGGGCATCTACTTCCGGTTCCGTCAGGGCAAGACGGTCGGCGACGGGTTCGAGGAACTCGGCCGCGGCGTCGAGCCGCTGTTGCACGCCGGTATCCATGCGCTGACGAGTCGGAAGCGTTGATCTCGCGACCGTTGTCGTAGTCGCTCGGTACGCTCCGCTCATGCCGCATCCGGTGATGTTCGACGAGGCGGATCCCCTGCTAGCTCGTGTGCGCTCGCTCGCGCTGGCCCTGCCCGGCGCCTCCGAGAAGATCTCGCACGGCCGTCCGTTCTTCTCCACCAGGACGGCCTTCGCGGTCTACGGAGGCGGCGAGAAGGGCACCCGCGCACCGTTTCCCCGCTCCCTCATCGTCAAGCCCGACGAGGAGGAGCGCCGCGCGCTGCTCGAGGAACCCCACACCTATGTGCCGATGTATTTCGGGCCGTCCGGGTGGGTCGGGTACGACCTCGCCCGTCCGGAGGTGGACTGGGACGAGGTCGCCGAACTGCTCGACATGTCCTATCGGCAGACCGCGCCACCGAAACTGGTGCGCGAGCTCGACGCCCGCCTCGGCTGACGGGCGCCGAGCGGCGCGGGTTCAGCCCTGCTGGTCGCCGATGCTGACCATCCACGACACGCCGAAGCGATCGGTGCACATGCCGAACAGATCGCCCCAGGGGGCACGCTCGAGCGGCATGTCGACGCGACCGCTCTCGCTCAGCGCGTCCCACCAACCCCGGAGCACGCTCTCGTCGTCCCCGCTGAGCGACAGCGAGAAGTTCGTGCCGGGCGTGTAGTCCATGCCGTTCGGGGTGTCCGAGGCCATGAGCACGAAGCCGCGGTCGGTGGTGAGCATCGAGTGCATCACCTTGTCGTCCTCGCTCGGATCCTGCGAGGCGTTCATGTCCGCGAATCTGCTCACCGTCAGTTCGCCGCCGAACACCGACCTGTAGAACTCCATGGCCTCGCGCGCGGAATCGCGGAATGCGAGATAGGGATTGAATCGTGTGGTCATCGTGGTCCTTTCGCGGGTGCCGCAGGGCACGGATGGTGCCGCACGAAGAATGACCGTCTGCCGACGCATTTCTCATCGTGGACGGTGCGCACCCCGCTCCGGGAGCGTTCGGCGCGATCCGTGTCAGGAGACCGCCACTGTGGCGCGGGCGTACTCGGGTCGGTCGACCAGATCGGCCAGCACGCGCCCGACCGCACGTCGCGGGACCGCCCACGACGAGACGTCGCCGTCGGACACCGTTGCCTCGGCGTCGTCGCCCTTCGGGCAATCTCCGATCGCGTACCCGACGATGCTCCGGACGGAGCGAATGGCAGCATGTCTGCGCACCACGGCTGCGCCGATCACGACGATCGCTGAGCGGGTGGGGTGGGGCGATCCGAACTTCGCTGCCCGTCAGTTTCGCCGTAGCGTGGGCGTCACTCCTAGTGGCTGTCGGGCGTTGAGCCGCGCGAAGGCTCCGCAGGTGACCGGGCAAAGCTCTCGTATCTGGCATTGAGGGTTGCCGCCCGGTCGCGGAGGGCCGCACGCAGCGACTCGGGTGCGAGGACTTCGGCGGCGGTGTCGAGCTGCCAGATCGCCCAGACAGCGTGCCGCAGGTCCTCGAAGGTCACGTCGAGACGCACCCAGCCGTCTTCCTCCGGTTCCTCGGCGCGGACAGCTCGCGCGGTGTTCAGCAACTCCTCACGTCGCGTGGGTTCGACCCTGACCAGCACAGGGATGTGGTTCTTCGACAAGAACTGGGCGCTGCGCTCGGCCCAGATGCGGTCGAGGTCAATCTGCGCGGGACGCTCGGCCAGTTCCGGAAGCTCCTCGGCGGTCACCATGCGCGAGAGCCGGTACGTCCGATCCTCTCCCGACTTGGTGGCCAGCAGGTAGGTGCGGCCGCGAACGGTGACCAGACCGATCGGATCGACGGCGTGCCAGCGGGGTGCCTTGTCCGGTGCGGTGTACTGGAAGCGAAGCTTGTGCCCGGTGAGCACGGCATGGCGGACTACGCTTATCACGCCACTCGCCACGTCCTCGGTGACCAGCCGTCGTGAGAGCAGGTCGGTGTCGGGCTCGACCAGGAACCGCCGGGCCGCATCGTCCAGGCTGGTGCGGTGGCCTTCGGGCAGCGCATCGACCACCTTGCGCATCGCGGAAGCGAGCGCGGTGCCGAGGCCGAAGACCTTCTCGCCGCGGCCCGACCCGGCGGTCAGCAGCGCGAGGGCTTCGTCATGGTTCAGTCCGGTCAGCTCCGTGCGGAAGCCGGGAAGCAGGGAAAACCCGCCGTGTCGCCCGCGATCGGCGTAGACCGGGACGCCGGCAGTGGACAGCGCCTCGATGTCGCGCAGCACCGTGCGGGCGGAGACCTCCAGCTCGCCGGCGAGCTCGTCCGCGGTCATCCGACCCCGCTGGCGCAGCAGCAGCACCAGTGAGACCAACCGATCGGCTCGCATAGTTTCATTCCTATCAAAAATCATGACACAAGATGTCGCGTTTTGTTGGGAGGCTGAGTTTGCGGGCGTTGAGGACGGCGACCACCCGGCCGCCGGGCGCTCGCAGTCGAAACGATTGGAGTGGCAATGGAACGAACAGCGGTCAACCCGGTGACATGGTCGCAGGAGATGGGATTCAACCAGGGCGAGGTCGTCGCAGGGCACACCCGGACCCTCTACATCTCGGGGCAGACCGCGATGAGCAAGGACGGCCGGCCCGAGCACGACGGGGACATCGCGGCCCAGCTCGCGCTGGCCGTGGACAACCTCGAAGCCGTGCTCGCCGAGGCCGGCATGTCCCTAACAGACCTCGTCAGGCTCAACGTGTACACCACCGACGTGGACGCGCTGTTCCCGCACTACGGCGTGCTCGCCGGGCGGCTCGGCGCCGCGGGCGTCGCGCCCACAACCACGATGCTCGGGGTGACGCGGCTGGCGATCCCCGGTCAGATGATCGAACTCGAAGGAACCGCTGTCGCGTAACGCGGCCTTGCCACTCCTGCTGCTCGTGCCGGTCTCGCCGGCGCGAGCAGCAGGAAGATGGGGAGCATACGATGCTCACGATCATGACGATCGGGGTCTATGGCTGCGATATCGGCGCCTTCTTGGAGGGGCTGCGGGAAGCGAACGTCCGCCTGTTGCTGGAGTGCGCCGGCGCCGGGGTGTCCAGGGACCCGAGTACGCCTGGACCAACTCGCTCAGGCTCCAGGCCGCCCTCGCCCAGGTGAAAATCGACTACCGGCAGGCCAACGCCCTTCTCAGCAGATCGTCTCGCGGTGCCGCGAAGTCCAAGGCACCGCGAGCCCGGCAGGGGCGCAGGCTGTGACCGCCGATCGACCGCTTCGCTGCGGCTCTGGTCCCCTTATCCACAGGAAGCCGCCGAGCCAACGTCGCGCACCGCACCGCACCGACGCGGCTGCTCGGCCGGCCGGGGGACCAGGCAAAAACGCCCCCGGGACATGACGAAGCCCAGGCGAGAAACTTACTCTCACCTGGGCATTTACGTCGGGCTGACAGGATTTGAACCTGCGACCACTTGACCCCCAGAACGATTATCGTCGTATCGTCCTATGCGAGCCTCTATTGAATTGTTCGCGTAAGCAGCGGATTTAGGGGCATGATCGTCCGCCCCATGCCTATGTGTATCGGCGAGTCTTGGCCCACCCTTGGCCCACCCGAGACCCGTATGGCCTGAGTTGGCTCACGTATTCGGCATGAACGACGGCTCACGTCTGTGACCTGCTGGTTCTCGCCGTGATCGAGCTGATTTCACGCACTAACA